>CAYRCG010000022.1:0-19303 GCA_964422685.1 uncultured Syntrophomonas sp.
AGTTCAATCCTGGTTTTGCCGGGCAGCCTGTAGCACACAACATGCATTTATGGAACTTCGCCGGGATGGTCCTCGCCGGAGCTGCTTAAAATCCCCGTCAGCCTTTTTAGTAAGTAAAATGGCGGAATCCGCTACAATGCATCGCGTTCCATTGCGGATTAGTGGCCGGAAAGGCCTATCCCCCACAGGCTAAAAATTCGCTAGTGTATTTTTAATATTTGCCGTATAATATTCTCATAAACTAAATTGGCAGAAAGAGGGTATTAACAGATGAGCAAGCATTGGGGAAAGATAACTTTGTTAACTGCGCTGCTTATGGTTTTGCTAATGACAGGGGTTGCCCTGGGGGCACCGGAGTCCATAATAGTGCAGGATGAGAATTGCCGGGCTTTTCAATATCGGGTTGATGATGCCCTAGAGAATCCGTTGTTGATGAATGACCTGGAACAAAGGTTAACAACTGCTTTTGAACATGGCTACAGCATCATCGGTATAAACACCGACAACCAGATTATCAATTTAAACGCTGCGCTAGGAAGTGTACCCGGTTACATATATTATGAAAACGCTGTTGCTGACGGGGAGATACCCGCAGGGTACTTTCTTCGCCCCGATTTTTTGGTTGAAATAGCCGAGGATGGTTCTTTGGTCCTGAATGAGGCACCGCTTCAGGGGCCGGTACAGGTGGATACCGGCAAATGGATCGGCTCCGGGTATAATGTTTTAAATAACGGTTATGTTGATGCAGCTAACACAGCGCCTAAAGCTGCAGTAGATTTGGCATTTCTACAACAGCATGTCTCCAATACCGGCGAAAATCGAACCGATAGCAAAACGGCCATATCGCAAAAAGCCTCCGAAATATATAGTTCTCTGAATAACTCTACTAATGTCACCTATAAAAGCACCTGCTTTAGCGGAAGTGTGGATGTTGATTATAATAAGGCTACTACAACTAAACGCAACGAAACATTGATAAAGCATTTTGCTATCTACAGAAACAGCTTCGTAAAATTGGAACTACCGGGAGATACCGATCTAGCCGATCATCTAACTCCGATATTCGCCAACCGTTTAGCTGGCCTGAGCTCAGCATCGGACAGAGATAAAGCAATAGATCTTCTTTTCCGCGACTATGGAACCCATATAATAACCGGCTATGACCTGGGAGGGAGGGCGGAATTGAACTATGCCTTTTCCAACCAGGCTTCAATAAAGGAAGAGGATATTGCCGTGGCGGTAAAAGCATCTTATCAAGGCATAGCCTCCAGCGTGAAGGGGGAAAACAAAACCAAGATAGTAAACAATATGCAGCAGATGCAGGACTATTCCGATACGAATATTGCCCTGTACGGTGGCAATCTTACCAATGTAAGCACCATAGAAGACTTTAAAGCCAACTATGCTACTTGGATAGCTTCTATTAAAGACTACCCTACTATGCTCAATATCCCTAATATTGACCTTAACCTGACTCCATTGTGGGAACTTACCGGCGAAGCGGGAGACCCCAGCAATATTGAGAGCAAGCCGATAGCCAAGGCCATATATGAACGCTTCATGACCCTGGCTCGGGAAAGGGGGGTATTGTTAAATGGTTATGATTTTTCCGATACCAGTAATGAAAAAGATTTTGTTATAACCGACATAATGGTTCAGACCGGCAATAGCAAAGAAGCCGCGCTGAATAAGTTCCCTGAACACTATGTGATAGTCAGGCTTAACCCGGATGGCCATGATCGAATGGAACTTGAGGCTAACAAGGGGGCTGGCGGCTGTTATATTTATATCGGTTACAAAATGGAACGGTTCAGAAGACCAGATCCCAACGATCCCGAAATAATGATTATAGATCAAGATATTCTTGATGAGGGCATAGTCGATATAGCCATAACCTGTGGCAAGAATAAAAAGAAAACGAATTACCAGCATGTAGGAGTTGATCTTAATGCAACTGTCGGCGGCAATTTTATTTATATAAACTTCTTAAGATATAGGGATGATGCGACACATAAGTATAAACCTATCAAAGATATAAGCGGGTATTATACCCAGCATTATACTATTCCCCGGGGATGGAGAAGCCCTTCTGATAATTACGATCTTAACCGAGGCGCGGGCGGTGCGTTTATTTACCTAGCAGTTAAAGAATAGGAGGTGAAGGGCATGAGAAAGTATCTATTTTTTATAGTTATGTTGTTTGTTTGTAGTCTGTTGATTAATACACCGGCGACTATGGCAGGCACCGAAGCAAAGTTCACAGATATCGATAGTCATTGGGCGGCAATGCCTATTAATACTATGCTAAATGAGGGGATTATTAACGGTTACCCTGATAATACCTTCCGACCGGACCAAGTTATAAAAAGGGCGGAATTTATTACCCTAATCAATAAGGCCTACTGTTTTACTGCCACAGCGGAAATTAACTATCCGGATGTCAATAAAACAGATTGGTTCTGGGAAGAAATCTGCAAAGCTAAGGCGGCAAGCTACTTGAGCGGATATGTCGATGGGAACATAAAACCGGATAATGACGTTACTCGCCAGGAGGCCGCAGTGATAATAGCCCGGGCATCGAAAATGGGTGCAGGTTATAAAGAAGAGTTAGCCCATTTCAAGGATGCCGCTGATATTCCGGAATGGAGCCTGGGGGCTTTAGCGGCTTTAACCGCTAAAGGATATATCGGCGGTTACCCCGATGGCAGCATCCGGGCTGATAGAAGCATTAGCCGAGCGGAAGCTGTACTGCTAATAAGCAAAGTAGTGGCGGACAGACAAAAATTGGCTATATCGATGGAAGATGGCGCGGAGCTGGACAAAGCCGGCTCTTACGGCCCGGAAAGTGGTGTTAAGGATATTAAGGGCGATGTTACTATTATCGCAGCCGGGGTCATATTACAAAACGCCAAGGTCGATGGTAATCTATTAATAACTGAGGCGGTGGGAGACGGCGATGTAACCCTGAAAAACGTAAGTGTTACCGGCACCACTCATATAAATGGCGGTGGCGCCAGTACCATAACCATTGACGGCTGCGAATTGGGCAAAACCATCATCAATAAAAAAGACGGCAACATACGGGTTCTCCTTACCGGACAAAGCAGCATTGCGGAACTGCAGGTCGACTCGGCGGCTAATGTAGCCGGGCAAGCCAGAATAATAAAGGCAATAATTAACGCCGATAAAGTAGTGATAGCATCCAAGCCGGATTCATTTATGATAAAAAGCGGTCTAACAGCTACGATAGAGGGCAAAACGGAGCACGGGACCCCAGTAAGCAGCGGGAGCGATAGTTCGAGTGAATCCGGCAGCGGGTACACGATGCCCGAACAAGTCGAAAGCCTGGCGGTTAACCAGCTTCTGGGGATGACCTTTGTAACCGTAAAATTAAAGGCCGAATCAGCAGCGGATTTTGACGAGGTATTCATTCTGGGCCAACCGGCCCTTACTCAGGATGGTATTTCCTACAAAAAGACTTTCCGGGGCAGTATCGCCCATAATAGGATATCTGTCACCTTAAAATCAACCAACCCCGAGGAACAGCCCACTGCCGGTTTAATCATCCCTTCAGGCTGTAGCTTGGAATATATATCTGCTACCGATAAAAGCCGGATTCTAGTACAGACGAGCACAACGGCAATTACGGTAAGCGCAAATGATGTCCCGATGCAAGAGGAAAGCCCGTGCTTTTGGCTATGTGAACTGGAAGGTGAAATTATATCCGTAACCATCAGCGCCAGTAATGGTACTAATAATGAGATATATATGTTAACAGACTCTGAATAGAATTCAAAGCGGGGCACCAGGGACGGATTCCCCTATATCTGGTGCCCTTTCGCTTACTCAGGGGGACCCGTCCCCAATTATCCGGTCGAAGCCTTGCTTTATATATAACCCGCTTTAGGTTAGAATAATAAAAAAGTGAAATGGCAGGGTTAGGATGAGGAAGATACTGCGCCGATTGGAACAAGGACAGAAGTTGAATGAGGAAGAATACCGGCTTTTGCTGGAATATGGTGAAAAACTGCGGGATGAGTCGCCGGAGTCTTACGGGCTTTTTTATGAGCGCTATGCTCAAATTCTATACCAGGACTATTCCACCTACCTGCCGCGCTTTGCCCAAGGGCTAGACCATCTGTTAAGCTTACTGCTGGAAAGGCCGGAGCTATTACCCCGCTTAAAGGAAATCCCGCTACCTTTAAAGTACTTTCCCCCAGAACTCCACCCGTACCTTCAGCATAGCTTTATACCGATAGCGGAGAGTCTTTCCCTGACCAATCTATTGAGTTTCCTTAGCCCTGGCGCAGAGCGATTGAATGAGCTCCCGCGGGCGAGAAAATACGGAGCAGTCTTTAAATACGAGGAAGGCAACCCCTATAAAGAAGCCGGTCTTAAACCCCATTTTGACCGCCTTTCACGCTATCACTTTGTTACCCGTTTACAAAGCTACCGCTATCTAAGCCTTAGGAAAGCGGCTAGCGACCGCATCGAATACCTGGCGCCGGATCGCCTGGGGGGTATTTTTACTAACCGGGAAAAATCCATCTATTACTATATATTCCTAAGCGAAGTGGATGAATTCAAGGCTAAAAATGCCTGCCATTTGTTGAATATGGCTTTTTATGGAGGTATACGATGAGTTTAATACTTGGCAATGATAATGGTTGGTCTGAGATTATCGATAATTATAGAAATAGGCAAGACTTTCCCGATATTTTTTGTTTTTGGCGGGAAGAATTGCGCCTGCGCCAACTAGGAAGGAGCAAAGCTGCCCCCCGGGAGTTGCTCTGCAAAGATTCCGCAGAAATTGACTTTCTCTGGCGCTCCCTATATTTTTCCGGACAGCGGGAACAATTTTTCCGGATACTGCTGCAAAACATACACCTCGCCTTTGTCCTGCAATGGCTTTGGGAAGCACCCCGCTATGTATTAGAGAACTTTTTAGACCAATTGACCTGGATACTGGGCTATTCCCGCATAGACAAAAAACAACTGCTTTTCCTCGCGCAAATCTACCAGGATAGCTATAAGGATAGATTTAGGGCTATAATCAACAGCTTAGACGAGGAAAGCTGCCGCTATATAGCCAGCCGCACCGGCAATTCCGAGTTACGGGGGCTGCTAAAATCGAGGGCACAGGAGTTAGAACAGAGCCGTCCGGAAAATCATTATGCCATTAAGCGGGACGCTTATAGAAATAATCTCTATCCAACTATCTTTGGTGACAAAATTGAGTTATTCATGCGTGCGATTGACAGCATTGAAGCGGCTGCCCCAGAACATTTCACCGAGACTTACGGTCCCCGATATTTCCTGGCTAGATTGGAAAATGCTGAAATGCTTTTTCGCTGCGCTTGGCTGGAGGATAGCCTGGCTATATTAGCGGACATCTATGAAGACTACCGGCAAAAGGACCGCCTGGTAAAGATGTTCGATGATGAAAGTATTTATCGTCAATTCTATAGAATATTGCGGCGCCTTTTACCTCTTTATTCCCTTTTATATCTTTCACCCGCCTGCCTGGATAGTGCTAAAAGAATATACCAAGATTTATTCCCGCGCATTCTGCCGGATAGTGCCTCATTACAGTACCTAGCGATCTATGAAACGGTGCTAGCTGGGTTTAACCGTGTTTTACAGCATCCCCAATGGGAAATAATAATTAAAGCTGACCCTATAATAAAGGAGCGACCTAGTGAAGCCCCGTTATTATTGCCCGTTGAAGCTGAAATCGGACTCACACCTGAGCGCTGGGCTGAACTATTACTGCTTGTCGAGCAAAAAATGACTTCCCTGCCCCATGAGGCTTTTATTACTATGGAATACCTGCGCTTCCAACACCTGCATTCCGGCGGGGAACTAAGGCAAGAATTAGCTACAAAGCTTATGAACGGATACCTGGCCTTATGGAAATGGCTGCCCTCTCCCTTATTTATGAATCCCCCCCTCCTGGAACAATTGGGGCCATCACTTCCTAGTGGTGAACGGGCAGAAGCCCAAAGGATTATCACCTTTCTAGCTGATTACGCTCAAGGTAATTTGAATGACGAACTTCATTTACGACCTGCTTATTTTCGCCAAAAGGGAAATACAACCCTACGCGAATTATTAATGGGGCGGTTTTCGGGGGTACAATAATGCAAGAAGCCAAAATAGAACCCGAGTTTTTCCAAGACAAACTAGAATCCTTTCTGAAAGGACTATCTGGGGAAATAAATGACATTAGCCAGACCTTAGCTGACGGAAACGCTGAACTAGAACAGATAGAGAGTTATCTGTATAAAATCAATACCTTTTATTATCGTAGTTTTCATGAACGTCTTTTCCCTGCTTACCTCCATGAGATAAAGTCTGAGCTAAGCAGCCTGCTAAAACTCAAACAGCAACAAGAAACGATAAAGCGGGATATAATGACTAACCTGCAGCGCTATGCCCTTCTTTTCAATCAGGTGAAACGCCTGGACTATTCCCTGCAAACGGCCCAGGCAGATTGCGTCTCAACCCTAGAATCCCTGGATGAGCAAGAAAGAGATAGGGGGATTGAGCTCTATTATCGCTTGCAAAAAGCTGAGGATGCCCTAGGCTATGCCGGTAAACTGCTCCGCCGGATAAAAGGGCTGGAACAGGACAAGGAGACCTTGGCCGCAATGCAGCGAGAAGGCAATCCGACTATACTGGTAAATATTCTCCGACTGCAGCGGGATAACCCCGAAGAACTGGATTATTTTTACCGGTGGATGAAGAATATACACAATTGGAAAAATAGCATCCTGGACCTGCTGGAAATCAAGATTGATTTACCCGAAAAAACCACCCGCTTTATCAGACGCTTTTTCCAAGAATACCAAGGGCTCAGCGATCAAGCTCTCCCTGCTTACGGCTTTAGGAAACCCTTTCCCGCCTGTTGGCATAACACCCAACTTGTGCTCCATGCCCTCGGCGAAGGTTTCCCGGAAAATAGCGAGGCCCTCGTTCTGCTTGAAACTTGGCAAGCATTCTTGGGCGATGTCCTGCTGTTTATGGATAAGGTACTGGATAGCGGAGAGGATAGCGACACTATTTCTTTCACCGCGACTATAAATGATTACCTCCATACCGAATCACTTGGCCTGGATTTCGGGAAGCCGGAAGAAGAGCTTAGGCAAAGCAGCCAGAATTTACAAAGACTAATTAAAGCATTTCCTGCCCGGGGTGAAGTAGATACGGCTTATTTTCTGGGGCACTCCCGGGGGATTATAAAGGAGATCTATCCAAGCATCATTGATTTCCAAAGCCGCTTGGTGACCCGGCAGAATACAGCCCTGGCTTCTGCCCTCCACCGGGCCTCACTGGAGCTCTCCTTTTTACGCTCCCAACTCGAGTTCATAGAGGAAAAGCAACGCTTTGCCGAGCTATTACGGCAAAGCTATTTACAGCTAGCTGATTCACTATCCAGGCATAAGGAATGGATAACTAATTTTAAATCCGATTTGGAAAGGCTCCTGGCACCGCGTAATCTTCCCCGTTACTGGAAAGACTTTTCCCTTAGGGTGGAAAGGATTAGATTGCATATAGGGCTGGATTTCCCGGAAACCTATCTTTATCTTCTGGACAAACATCAAATTCCCAGCAAAGTTACAGAGGGAAAGGCGGGAGTCGTGCTCGAAGAGGAGGGGGATATCTTCATCTTTACGCTGGATGACCTGCAGGAAGAGATCGTGCCCTATTTCGTGGTAAGTGCCGGTGAAGGGGGTTAGGATTCCTCGCTACGCTCAGGATTTTCACGTTACTATGTGTATCACGGTAAACGAAAAAGGGTCAGGGTATTCGCTGTTTAATGGTTGGAATATTATCAGCGTTCGTCAGCGCCCGAAGGGTCAGCGTAAATCTGCGTCTAAAAACCCCCTTCATAGCAATGACAGGTGGGAGTTACCCCTCATTATAAAAAAGGAGGACATACCCCTTTGCACCTAGGATTAGATTTCGGAACTTCATATACTAAACTCGGCTTGTGCGGTAATGGCAAATTTATAAACCTTTTGGGAAATAAGGGGCAGGTCCCCAGCGTGGCTGCATACCTACCCTCACGGCATAAACTACGTTTTGGCCCCCAAGCCCTAAGGTTGGATGAAGCCGGGGCGGAGACCGCCTTTTTCTTCAAGCTGGCCCTGAAAAGGCAGCCTGATCTTCATTTGGGGCCCCATAGCCTGCCGGAGATAATAAAGGCTTTTTTCCGTTTCCTGCAGGAGGAGTACCTGGAAGCTAAAGGTATTAAACCGGCTTCATTAAATATAGCAGTCCCTAACTACTTCGGCTTGAACTCTCGCCGCATTCTTCTCGAAGCCGCCCGTGAGGCCTTCGGCATCGAAGAAGTCTTTTTATTGCCCGAACCCCTGGCAGCCGCTATAGGATATAACCTGCTTCATCCTACTACTCCCCTGCGGGGGGATATCCTCAGCATTGATATAGGTGGGGGGACCAGTGACTTTAGCTTTCTAACCCTAGCCCAGGACAGCAAGGAAATGCTGGTAGAAAGCCAATTCCAAATCGGACACGATGCTTTCTCAGGTGCGGAAATCGATAAGGCTATACTGGAACGCTTGCTCTTCCCAAGTTTCACCATGCAGACTGGCATCCGGCTTCCCGACGTATTCTATAGCGGAAAGCTTAATACCCCACGCGCTAGATTCGACTATAATCGTCTCCGATTATTAGCCGAAAGCTTAAAAATAGCTCTGAGCCGGGAGGAGGAATACTATTTAGACTTTCCTGATTTCCGGGCCGGTCATTCATTAAATGTGGAAGTTACAGCGGAATTACTATCTAATAGGTTAGCCCCGGTTTTCCGGCGCTTGGAGGAATACATAGAAGATCAGGTTAAATTGCGGGCAACAAGTCTACAACTATATTCCGCCGGCAAATGGCATATAGACGTCGTCCTCCTGCTAGGAGGGGCCTCACAAAGCAAGGGGCTTAGTGAATTAATCGCCGCTATCTTTCCCGGGGTTAAGGTAATATCCCCTAGTGACCCTTCTTTCTATGTTCTACGCGGACTTTGCCATGAGGGAGGTGGGGCTAAATCGGCTATTTCCGCCTTGAAAGGAATTTACCCGTTTTGTTTTTATATAGAAGGCATAGACCCGAAAACGCATAGCCACATATTGGAGAAAATTCCTTTCGATACCGCCAATTTGGAACTAGATTTACAAAAGCAATATCCTTTTTTTACCCTGCCGGTGGATTCGCACTATAACCTAGCAGAAGAAAAGGAACGGGTTTTATTTCGTATCTATGAGGTGGAGGAAGAAGATAATAGGGTTAAACTGGAACGCTTCAAAGGGCAGGAACTGGTCTGGCAATGGGAAAGCACACGCCAGGAGCTTCACAATTATTTGGAGCTCCACTTGGATTTAAAAAAGTCCCGAATAACGAGCGGTCTAGCTTTGTCAACTCTCGGACCTACTACCGAGACCTCTAATCTTTTATCAGGCGGCTTAATGGCTAGACAGTTTAGGATACAGCAGTTAATGGCTGATAGCCATTCTAACCCCCGCCTAGCTGATGACTTCGGGAAACACCTGGCCGCCTTGGAGAAACTTGAAAAGCCCTATAGTGATCATAGCGAAACCACCCTTTACAAATTATTATACTTGCTCGACTTTTTTACCCGCCCTGGTAACTAATAATCTAGCTTCTTTATAGCAGATTCCCCGCCCCCTTCTCTTATTCACCCGTATTTCTCCCCTTTGCCGGCATCTTCCATTTTCTATGTTCCCTTAATTACACCTTTTATCTTTCATTTCCCCGCCTCCGCCTTCCGTTCCCCTCCCCCCGTTACTCATCATCTGCTTTACTATCTTAGTATCCGTGATAGCCAGGATTTACCCCGGGCCTGTTCCGTTTTCCAAAGCTCCAAAAATTCATCAATTTTCTTTTCCCTTTCCTCGTTGCGCTTATCCATTTTCTTTTCCAGTCTTTCCATACGTTGTTCCAGTTTTTGGTTCTGTTCCAGTAAGGTTTGGTTTTGCTCTACGATTTTCTTGGTCAAAGAGACAACTTCCAAAGCAGCTTGGTTTTTATTATCTAAGGGGATAACTGCTTTTTCTTCTGTTTCTTCGATATTCTCCAAAGCCATCTTAATAGCCGTGGTGTTAAGTCCCTTGTTTTTGAGCTGCAGAACTAACTTTAGGGTTTCCAGATCAGATTCATTATAAAGCCGGTCACCACGCTCATTACGCTTTATCTTTAGGCCCAGGCTATTTTCCAGATAGCGCAAAGTATATTGTTCTATCCCTAGAAGTTCTGAAACCTCGCTAATCTTATAATATATTTCCTGCACTTTGTAACCTTTCCTCCCTTTACTTCATAATGTGTTATTAGCCTAAACAATAAAGCAGAAACATCGAAATAGCAGACCTTCTAACCTAAGAAATTTTTATGAAGCAACATCTTCCAGCATCTTTAGTAACAATAATCGTTAAGTTAATTGTCAACCTCATTATTAAAGACTACGAACTTTATTGTGAAGCTTTACTTTCCCTTCCCAATTTATATGCCCATATAGGAGTATTAATAACCCTTATATGAGCAGAGCCGTCCCTTTACCAGGACGGCTTCTTTTTTGATATAGCAAGGATGATTAAGTGGCTGGCTAATAGCCAGAATAATCGATGATAAGGAAGGAACCCCCGCATTGTAGCGGGGGTTCCTTTAATAACGGTTTAATACGGCTTCCCGTTAACCGGCTTACATATATTCAAATGCATCCAAAGAAACGTCCAGCGCTGAAGAATCTCCATCAGCGACAATTTCGCAAACACTCCAAACATTGGGAACTACATTATGCAGATAGAATTTAGCGGAAGCTACTTTACCACTGTAGAAATTATAGTCAAAGTGATCGGCCCCTAATTCCTTAGCCCTCTTATCAGCTAGGATAGCTTGATCAAGAATCAGCCTGCCACAGTAAAGCTGTGAGGTTGCCGTGAGTACCCGGCGGGAATAAAGGGGAACCAGGCTGAAATTGGTCTTGGCATAACCGGCATAAACTTTCAGCATTTCCTGATAAGCCTTTAAGGCCCGGTCTAAAATAGCGAATTCTTTAGACAAGGCTTCATTACCCTTATTAGCCTCGCAGAAATCTACCATTTCTTTTACCCAGGCGCCGAATAGGGAGCCACCCTTCATCTGCATCTTGCGGCCCACTAAGTCCAGGGATTGAATGTAGTTAGTGCCTTCCCATATGGAGTAGATCTTCATATCACGGGCTATTTGGGATACTGGGTATTCTTCACAATAGCCATATCCGCCGTAGGACTGAATAGCCTCACTTATGAGCCACCAACCTTCGTCGGAAGGATAGGCTTTACAAAGCGGGGTAGTCAATTCAATCAGATCGCTGGCAGCTTTTCTTACCTCCGGGTCCGGATCGCGATGTCTTTGGTCAAATGCCAGATACACTCGATATAACATAGCCCGCATAGCATCAACATGAGCTTTGCCCAGCATCAAAGTGCGTTTGATATCTTCGTGATTGATTATAGCTACACGGCCCGCTTTGGGATTAGTCAGGAGTCGGCCCTGTACCCGTTCCTTAGCATTATCCCTTGCATTACAAAAAGCGTTAATAATACAGGATAAAGCCATGTGCCCGGTTTCCATGCGGGCCAGGTTCATCATCTGGAACATCTGTGCCATGCCTTGCCCCTTGCCATCATGTTCGCGGGGATCATTACCCAAGAGCCAGCCGCGGCAGCCGTCATTTTCGCCGGCGGCCAAAGCTGCGGTAACAGAACCGGCTTGTCCCATCTTATGCTCCACCCCGGTGGTTTGGAAATCATTATCAGATAGACTGCCATCTTCGTTAACCCAGTATTTAGGTACTACAAAAAGAGAGATCCCACCGGTACCCGGCTTAGAGCCTTCAATACGAGCCAAGAATAGATGGATGATATTTTCCGTGAAATCATTATCTCCGGCAGTTATGAATATCTTGTTACCTTTGATTTTGAAGATGCGCGGGTCATCAGTAGGGTATGCCCGGGAAAGGATATCGCCGACATCGGAGCCGGCGCTGGGCTCAGTCAGACACATAGTTCCTGACCAGGTTCCGTCGAACATCTTGGGCAGGAACATGTTTTTAACTTTTTCATCACCAAAGCTTTGGATCAGGTCTGCTGCACCGGTAGTCAGAAGAACATAAGGCATAAAGGTGGGATTAGCCGCCCCTATTAGTTCCCAAACCGCCATATGCAACATTTCCGGCATTACCATAGCATCAGGGGAACTATCAATGTTACTGGTTCCCCAGCCTTCACTTTGTAATTGCTTGAAAAGCGGGCCGAAAGTGGGAGGAGTGGTTACTTTGCCGTTCGCATAAACAATCGGATTATTTTCTCCGTCATCATTGGTGGCTTCAATTACTTCTTTACACATCTTTAGAATCGGACCTAGGACCGGTTTAATATCATCTTTAGAATAATAATCGGCAAATTGAGGATAGTTGAAAACTCCATCTGTAGGCAACCATTCGCCTATGATAAATTCGAAATCCCTAATGTTATTGATTGCAAAGTTAGCAGCCATGTTAAAATCCCTCCATTTTTTCTAATAATCTCAAGAGGTTCTATTTTTTTCCCCCTTATAATCTCTACCTAGCACTAGTTCTCTTTTTAGAGAGCAACCCCCGTTAATAATCCTGAACAGTAGAAGAGTTTACTATCACCTCCCTAATCCTCATAAATAAGCCCCCACTCTTATCTACCGGAAAGTGTTTAACCCGGGCGGGACGCGAATAAACAGATTTAAGCTCGGTATCCGGTAATCTCCGATGGAGGAACTGAAGGAATGTGAATCTAATAAGACATACTCAGTTATATCTATTATTCTAATACTCGCAGGCAAATCCCTTTTTTTTAAGCACTTTTTTTTAATTGGCCGGGACATCGGGAGAATGTCCTTTACCTGCGAAATTAATCGCATTATGGTTTTGGGGGGGAAATAGTTAAGGAAATTGGTCACAAGCCGACAGGATTTTCGCAAGTTTTGTTGAATATTAATGTTGTCAATTCATAACCAAATTATGCAAGGAAGGAGGTACGATGTAATAATAATCTGACTTTTATACAAAATAGCAAAACACAAGGAGGCAGCAATGTCTAATTCAAACGAAATTCATGTAAGCGGGCACATCCAAGAACTGGTGGCCAACCCATCGCCTTTAGGTCTATTGGGGCTAGCGATGGTAACCCTAGTAGCATCCTCACAGAAGCTCGGTATTACCACCGGCACCGCCTATATTATTCCCTGGGCTATTTTCTTAGGTGCCATTGCTCAGTTTGTTGCTGGGATTTTGGACTATAAACACAATAATACCTTCGGGGCAACCGCCTTTTGCGGATATGGTTTCTTCTGGTTCGGCGTGGCTATGACCTGGATGATGGCTAACGGGATCATCGGCATGGGGGCAGAGGTCACCCCAGATATTCACCAGCTGGGATTTGCTTTCCTAGGCTATTTTATTTTCACCATGTATATGACAGTTGGAGCAGCAGGTGCCAACAAAGTACTATTTATAATCTTCTTCCTTATTGACCTGCTATTCTTGGGTTTATTTGTTAATACCCTGGGATTAGGCGGGGAGTTTTGGCACGAATTAGCTGCCTATTCTGAACTCGGTATTTCTATTATGTCCTTTTATGGTTCCGCGGCAACGGTATTAAACTCCCATTACGGTTTCACCGTATTGCCCGTAGGGGCACCCTTCGGGTCCTTAGCCAAAAAAGCCGCCCAACTTAAAAAGTAGCCATCTTTATGCCATAGAATCATGCATCATGTTGCGAATAAAAAGGCGGGTTTTAACCCGCCTTTTGTTCTCCCTTTAATCTATTTCTTCTTTACGGCAAGACTGAGGTAAATGACCTGCTGTATCTATGCTTTAGATCAACTGTATACGCAGGTAACTGTTCAAACAAAATAATATTTATTCTATAAAAGGCGGAGCCTTCCAATAATAGTTACTTAAAATACTATGGCCATAGGTATCCGCTGCCGCAAAAGCATCGGCAAAGTCGCTGTATTTTCCACGATCGAAGCCCGGGGTAGCCCATTTTCCCCCTAAATCTATCCAGCAGGTGGCACAGCCCCTCTTAACCAAGACGAAGCGGGGATCCAATAGTTCTTTTCCTGATGGCAGGGGCGCAGTAGTGGCATAGGCATAAAGGTGCTGTATATGCGCCTCCACCCCATCGGCCGGGCTATCGAAAAAGGCCCCGTGTTTGCCCTCGATAAAACGGACTCTTTGGGGATTTGCCCCCCGCAAATCTTCACCGGCCGCAGCCGCCCGTCCGGTTACACTTAAGCCGCAATAATTATTCTGTTCAGGCAAAGCCAGACCACCAAACTTCCACCAGCCGGTTTCCTTGGCCGCCTGGCAAAAGGCAATGTCCCCTCTTATCCCGTATTCTTCCCCAATCCGCAGGTATAATTCTGCCAGATCCGGAGCCTGGGGGTTATTCTCCCGCAAAAGGGCACGCAACTGCTCCGCCGTCAGAGTAGAATCACCCATAATGCTTATTGCATAATCCTTGGCCATTGATGGGTTTTCCGCCACCGGTGCGGGAGGTCCCGTCGCTGGTGCTCCCGGCAATTCCTTCGGTTCCTCCGTCAGTTCTTCCGGTTTATTAGAAGAATCGACCGGCAGGACCTGGGGAGTGGCTACTATTACCCGGTAGTTTACCGCATCCCAATCCACTTTCATCCCCATCCCCTCAAAAGTGGTTCTTAAAGGCACCATTGTCCGGTCATTTACTATAAGTGGCAATACGTCATCCGCCTTAATCTCCCGCCCATCAAAATATATCTGCACATGTGTCCCTAGGGTATCTACCGGCAATAATGAACTGTCCTTAGCCGGTGAACTACTTATTACGACCCGGTAGTTTTGCGCGTCCCAATCTACCTTAAGCCCTAATCCTTCGCTGATTACCCGCAAAGGTACCATGACCCGGTCATTTTTGATAAAGGGGAGTACCTCCCCTGGATCTACTTGTTGTCCGTCCACAAATATCCGCACCGGTGGGGTCCCCAGCGCCCGGGCGGAAGGGGTTGTCCCTAAAGCAGAAAGACTGAATAGGGCGGCTAACAACAATGCGATTAAAGATAATCTTCTTCCCATAACCTTGCACCTCCAGTATTATATCCCACCATTCCCTATTATAATTCCTTCTTTTCCGGCAAATTCCTGCCATAAAAGCTAAAGTATCATAGATTAATATGAAAAGGTGAGGCGTGAGGGGTGAGTGTTGCAGCCATGCTTCGCCAATCGCTCGCTGGTATATTCATATCGCGCCGCCCCACGTCACTCCGAGCCTGGCGGGGAATCTTAAACCCCGGTTTTTGGCAATTTTGGCCTCGGGCCGTAAGGTACAATAATATTTATAAAATAAATTTACTAAATTTTCATAAATCGACAAAATCCACCCTGCGGATGTAGTATTGTATCTATACTGACTTTTGATTTTTTTAAAGGAGGTGAAAACTATGTCAGGAGATATATGGCACCTTGACCTATCATCACTTGTTCAAGAAGACGACTATCCTATCGATATGGACAAAAAACAGCTTTTAGCCAATATGAGCCACGAAATGCGCACCCCTATTATCGGCATAATGGGTTCGCTAGACTGGCTGGAACAAAGCGATTTGAATCAGCAGCAATTATCAAACATCTCCACTATCCGCGAATGTAGTGAGGAACTTTTACAAATAATTGATAACATTCTTGATGTATCGAAAATAAACGCAGAACTACCTAGTGTAAATTTGGAATTGTGCCATCTGACGGATTTAATTGTTACTACCGTCAGCAGAGTTGAAAATTCATTTAATAGAAAAGGACTCGATTTCCGGTTAATGGTTGATAGTGAATTGCCTACGGCGATCATGCTCGACAAAATCAAATTGCAAAAGATTCTACTTAATCTGCTTTATAATTCTATAAAATTTACCCCTGAGGGAGTGATTGAGCTAATTGCCAAGGTTCAGCCGAGCGATCCATCCCGACTACTTATTTCTATCCGGGATACCGGGGTAGCTATGCCCGTGGGCTTCCTTAAGGAAGCTTTCAGGCCCTTTGCTCAAGCAGATAGCAGCGACTCGCGCCGATACAGGGGAACCGGCCTAGGTCTGTATATCTGCAAAAAATTGGTCGAGATAATGGAGGGGGAAATAAACATAAGTAGCCAGAACGGTGTTGGCACAATAGTTCATGTCAGCCTCCCTTTAAAAGAAAGCGAAGAACATATAGCAAAGGTACAGAATAGTCCTGGTAAAGAACCGGACAACCATTCAGATTTGGGCGCCCTAGCCTTCACCCCTTTTCAGGTGCTATTAGTTGAAGATAATCCTCTGAATCAGAGAATCATAGGGCAAATGTTATATGACCATGGTTTTGAAGTGACAATGGCTGCCAATGGCTTGGATGCTTTGAATATTCTTCAGGATAAGCAGATCAGTATAGTTCTGATGGATATGCAAATGCCGATTATGGACGGTTATAAAACCAGCCGGCTTATCCGTGAGCAAAATAGTTGGAAGGATATACCCATAATTGCCATGACCGCTCATTCTTTGCCCGGGGATCGGGAAAAATGCCTGGCTAGTGGCTGTTCGTCCTATATCGCTAAACCCTTTAATGCTACTGAATTGCTAAAAGTGATGAAAGAATATATCAGGCCCGGGTTCAAACGGATTAGTTCCTCTCAGCAGCTAATCAACGATCTTCTGCCGGAATTCCTTGCGCTTTTGGATGAAATGTTAGAAAGCTTGGAGATCGCGATAAGCAACCGTGATATAGCTGATATCCAGTCGATTAGCCATGATATTAAAGGGACCGCCGGTATGTACGGATTCATGGAGTTCTCCCGACTAGCCAAGGATATTGAACTAGCCTCCCGTATAAAGGACCTGCCCGGAATTAAACGGATATTCTCCGAGCTTTATGGGGAGGTTACCAAAGTAAAGATACAGGTATCCTAGTTTTTCCCCGAGGATAAACCTGTATTGTACACGATTTCGCTTATCTGCCGTGGTTTATTCATGCTGTATAGATGCACGCCGTTTACCGCATTTTCCAGAAGTTCCTTAATCTGCTGACTGGCATAATCTATGCCGGCTTTTTCCATATCTAATGGATCCCTCTCGTATTTATCCACTAGTTTTAATAGTTTAGCGGGCATGGAAGCTCCGCAGAGGTATATCATCCTTTTTATTTGCCCGGCATTCAAAACCGGCATGATGCCGGGGATGATCGGGCAGTCTATGCCCATAGCCTGGCATCGCTCCCGAAATTCATAGAATATACGGTTATCGAAGAATAACTGGGTAATAAGAAAATCCACCCCGTTTTCCACCTTGTTTCTCAGGTAGAAAAGATCATCCTTTAACCGCGGGCATTCGGGATGACCCTCAGGATGAGCGGCGGCGGCTATGCCGATGCTATCGCCGTAAGCCGCCTTTATATCACGTATTAGCTCAAAAGCATAATGGTAGTCCTGTTGGTTGATATCAAAGTCCGGCTCATCCTCTGGAATATCCCCGCGCAGGGCCATTATATTATCAATCCCTTCGCTAGCAAGCCGAGCCAGTATGTTCAGAATATTTTCTTTGCTATGCCCTATGCAAGTCAAATGGGCTTGAGCTTCGATGCCATATTCTTTTTTAACCCGGGCAGCGATCTCCACTGTTCTATCCCGATTGCTGCCGCCCGCCCCGTAGGTAACGCTGATATAAGCTGGATTAAGCTTTTTCAACTCCTTTACCGTGGCGAAAACACTTTCTAAAGGGTAAGCCATCCGCGGGGGAAATATCTCCAAGGATAAAAGCGGGGCTTTCTCCCGATATAATTCGATAATCTTCACAAAAAACCATCCTCAACCTTCTTATTCCTCTCCTAGGCCCCGGGCAGATACAAGCACCTATGATTCCCGTCTTTCGTTCGTTCTTACATATTCGCGATAAGTGCATCAGCGAATCCGGAACACTTGACTTCCCGTGCCCCTTCCATGAGGCGGGCAAAATCATAGGTTACTACCTTGCTGGCAATAGTTTTACCTATTGTCGCTATGATCAAATCAGCAGCTTCATTCCATCCTAAATGCCTAAGCATTAATTCACCGGACAGTATCACCGAAGAAGGATTGACTTTATCCAAACCGGCATATTTGGGAGCGGTACCGTGAGTAGCTTCAAAAATAGCGTGGCCGGTAACATAGTTGATGTTAGCCCCGGGGGCAATGCCGATTCCTCCTACCTGGGCAGCCAAGGCGTCTGATATATAATCCCCATTGAGATTAAGGGTTGCTACTACATCGAATTCACTAGGGCGGGTCAGGATTTGCTGCAGGAAGATATCGGCTATAGCATCTTTTATAATCAACTTGCCGGCTTTCTCCGCTTCTTTCTGGGCTTGATCAGCTACCGCTGTTCCTTTTTCCTCTTTTATTCGATCATATTGGTCCCAAGTGAATACTTTATCGCCAAATTCGCTTTCCGCCAGGTCATAACCCCATTGTTTAAAGGCTCCTTCGGTATATTTCATAATATTGCCTTTATGTACTAAAGTTACGTTACGCCGCCCTTTTTCCAGGGCATAATTGATAGCGGCCCGAATTAAGCGCTTGCTACCGTCCTCCGAAACCGGCTTTATACCAATTCCCGAACTGGCAGGAAAACGGATGTTTTTTACCCCTAATTCCTCCTGCAAAAATTTCAGCAATTTTTCGCTTTCCTCAGAACCCCGGGGGTATTCTATACCAGCATAGATATCCTCGGTATTCTCCCGGAATATGACCATATCGGTATCCTCCGGGCGCTTTACCGGTGAGGGCACGCCATCAAAGTATCGCACCGGCCTCAGGCAGGTATATAGGTCCAGTTCCTGCCGCAGGGCAACATTGAGGGAGCGTATCCCCCCGCCTATGGGGGTGGTTAAGGGTCCTTTGATGGCAATGATATATTCCCTGATGGTATCTATAGTTTCCTGAGGGAGCCATTCCCCGGTCTGCTCAAAAGCCTTCTCACCGGCCAATACTTCTTTCCATACGATGCTTTTTTGCCCCTTATAGGCTTTCTCAACTGCCGCTTCCAAAACCCGGGAAGCGGCTGCCCAGATATCGGGTCCGGTCCCGTCACCTTCTATAAAAGGGATAATGGGATGATCCGGCACCTGCAGAATTCCATCTTCTACTTTGATTCTTTCTCCTAACGACATTTTAAAATCTCCTTTACGCTTTTCATCATAGTTTGTGACCTGGGGTCATGG
>CAYRCG010000023.1:0-18764 GCA_964422685.1 uncultured Syntrophomonas sp.
CTACCCCCGGACTTGTTGTTTTTGGGTATTCACTGTTATAATTGACCTCGCAGGGAACAATACGGGCACAATGAATACAAAGGAGTTATGCCGATGGATGCTAATGTGCAAATGCCTTTAAAATATAAAATATTAACCTATGGTTGTCAGATGAACGTCCGCGATTCCGAAACTATCGCCGGTCTACTGGAGGGTGACGGTTTTAGCCCTGCCCAGGAGCTCGGTGAAGCCGATCTCATTGTTTTCAACACCTGCAGTGTGCGCCATTCCGCTGAAAACAAGGTTTATGGGAAACTGGGGGAAATCGCCCGGTTGAAGGGGAAAAATCCGGAACTGCTTATTGCTTTTGGTGGCTGTATGGCACAATTACCTGACGTCAGGCAAAAGTTAAAAAAACGCAAAGTTGATGTGGTCTTTGGAACCCATAATCTGCACGAACTAACGGCCTTGATTAAACGGGCAAAAGCAGGGGAACGTCCGGTTTTTGCGGTATGGGAAAAAGAAGGGGAAATTGCTGAAGCCTTGCCTTCGTCTCGTAAACCGGGTTTAAGCGCTTTTGTAAATATAATGTATGGCTGCAACAATTTCTGCAGTTATTGTATCGTTCCCTACACCCGGGGGAGGGAAAGAAGCCGCAACCCGGGCGATATTATACTAGAACTAGAAGAGTTAGCGGCAGCCGGTTACAAGGAGGTAACCCTACTGGGGCAGAATGTGAATTCTTATGGCTATGGTTTGGAGGAAAAGGCAGATTTTGCCGATCTTTTATACCGGGCGAATTCGGTGGCCGGTATAGACAGGATCCGTTTTACTACCTCCCATCCCAAGGATGTATCGGAGCGTTTGTTACAGGCCATAGCGGATTGCGATAAGCTTTGCGAGCATATTCACGCGCCCCTTCAGGCAGGCAGTAATCGTGTATTGCAAAAGATGAATCGAAACTATAGCCGAGAGCATTATTTGGAATTGGTGGAAAAAATGCGCCGCTATATTCCCGGGGTAAGCATTACCAGCGATTTGATAGTAGGTTTCCCGGGGGAAACAGAAAAGGATTTCCAGGATACTTTGGATATGGTGGAAAGGCTGAGGTTTGATGCCGCTTTTACCTTTATGTATTCACCTCGTAGCGGAACCCGAGCGGCAGACTTTGCCGAGCAGCTTTCTTTGCCGGAGAAAAAACAGCGTCTAGAGCGTTTGAACCAGTTACAATACCGAATCGCAACGGAAATAAATCGAGAATTGGAGGGCACGGTGCAGGAGGTACTCGTTGAAGGACCGAGTAAAACTAACCCGCAGAGACTAACTTCCAGAACCCGAACTAACCGCATTGTCATTTTCCCTGGAGAAAAGGACTTAATCGGGCGATTAATTAATGTTAGAATAACAGAAGCCAGAACTTTTTCTTTATTTGGGGAGGTTTTCAGCGAGTGATACATTAGGAGGGAGTATTTTGACCAGCGAAGAGATTATAAAAATGGCCTTTGAATTAGGCCATGCGGTAGCACAATCGGAAGAGATAGAGGGGCTCAAACTCAGTCAGAACAAGGTGGCTCAGGACCACATGGCCTATGATATTATCATGAGCTATCAAGATGCTAAAAGTAAACTGGAGAATAAGCTACGGGACGGTATATCGATAGGACAAGCGGAGCAGGATAATCTGCAGAAATTGGAACAGGAGCTCAAAGGCAACAGCATCGTTAACGAGCTGTTATCCGCCCAGGAAAAATTTGATAATCTTATGCAGGCGGTATATTTCGCTATGAACCAAGCCCTTTCCGGCAGTTGCTCCGGTGGTTGCGATTCCTGCGGCGGTTGTAATATGTAAGGACACAAGGGGACGGGGTATGGTGTCCTTGGTTAGTCTCAAAATGGCCGACAAAAATAGTATTCAAAAAGAAAGACCTGCATTAGCTGAGTCTTTCTTTTTAGGAGGTATTTACCTTATTGACCGAATATACACCTATGATGCAGCAATACCTGCAAATTAAAGGGGAACACCAGGATGCTATCCTCTTTTTCCGCTTAGGTGATTTTTACGAAATGTTTTTCGAAGATGCTAAATTGGCCTCCCGGGAACTGGAAATAGTGCTCACGGCAAGGGACGGAGGTGCCGGGGCCAAAGTACCTATGTGTGGAATTCCTTATCATTCAGCAGATAATTATCTAGCGCGCCTCATCAACCGCGGATATAAGGTAGCAATATGTGAGCAGGTAGAAGACCCTAAAGAGGCGAAAGGCATTGTTAGGCGTGAGGTAACCCGTATAGTTACCCCCGGGACTATTATCGAGGAGCAATTACTCGATAAGGCTAAAAACAACTTTTTGCTAGCGGTGGAGGAAGAGACCGCTGCTATCGGTATTGCCTACATAGATATTTCTACGGCAGAGTTTTGGGTAAGTGAAATAAGCGGAGAAAACATAGGTTCTCGCCTGGAGAGTGAAATACTTCGCATATCCCCGGCAGAATGCCTGCTGGCCAAAACCGGCATCTTGGGAGGAAACTGGGGGGAGGAATACCTAGCCCGGCAGGTTACTACTTTGACCCTGTTGGAGGGAGAAACATTAAGTCTGGAACGGGCGGAAAAAATACTATTGCGCCAGTTGCAAGTTGCTTCATTGGAATCATTCGGACTTAAATCATATCCCGTTGGCATCAAGGCGGCGGCTAGGATAATCGCTTTTCTGGAAGAAACCCAGAAAACCTGCTTGCAGCATATCAAAAGCTTACGCTGTTATAGCAGTGATAACTACCTAGAGATGGATTATTACACCCGGCGCAACCTGGAATTGACCGCCAGCTTGCGGGAGGGGAAAAAAGAGGGCAGCTTGCTCTTTATACTTGACGAAGCACGTACCGCTATGGGCAAGCGTTTGCTGCGCCGCTGGATTGAACAACCTTTGCGTAAGATTGAGGTAATTGAAAAACGGCTAGATACGGTCGATGAATTGAAAAACCATCTGTCGTTGCGGGCAGAGCTTAGCCCCGTCTTATCGCGCATCAATGACCTAGAAAGGCTAGGAGGGAAGGTAGGTGCCGGTGTAGCTAACCCGCGTGATCTCCTTGCTTTAAAGTCCTCGTTATCCCTGGTAAGTGATATAAAGGACGCTTTACAGCCCTGCCAAAGTGCTATCCTTATGAAACTAGCCACAATGGATACCTTAAAAGAGGTAGTTGCTTTAATTGAAAAGGCTATAGATGATGAGGCCCCCTTAGGGATAAAAGAAGGAGGGCTGATTAAGGCCGGTTATAGTCAAGAAATTGATGAATTGCGTGAACTATCCCGACAGGGCTCCAACTGGCTGGTGGAATTTGAAAACCGGGAAAAGCAGCGAACGGGGATAAAAAACCTCAAAGTAGGGTTTAATAGGGTTTTCGGTTATTATATAGAAATTACCAGGTCCAACCTTTCTCTTGCGCCAGCTAACTACCACCGCAAACAGACCCTTGTCAATAGTGAGCGTTTCATTTCCGATGAGTTAAAACAATACGAAGAAAAAATATTAGGCTCCCGAGAGAGGCTTTATTCTCTAGAGTATCAGGAGTTTGTTAAAATAAGGGAGACCCTTATCCCTTTCCTACCCCGGATAATAGAGACTGCCCGAGATGTAGCGACCCTAGATGTCTTGCTAGGATTAGCGGAAACCGCCTACCAAAACAACTACATTCGACCTGTAATAGATAATAGTGGTAAGATAAGTATAAAGGCGGGGCGGCACCCGGTGGTAGAAAAAACCTTGCGCGAAGCCCGCTTTGTTCCCAATGACTTGCATATTGACCGCGCTGAGGAACGTTTTGCTATCATCACCGGTCCTAATATGGGCGGCAAAAGCACTTATATGCGCCAGACGGCTTTGCTGGTGCTCATGGCCCAAATGGGTAGTTTTATCCCTGCGGATGAGGCCAGGATTGGCTTAGTGGACAAGATATTTACCCGGGTGGGTGCGGCTGATGATTTGGCTGCCGGACAAAGCACCTTTATGGTAGAAATGATAGAAGTAGCCAATATTATTAATAATGCTAGTGACAACAGCCTGATAATCTTGGATGAAATAGGCAGGGGCACTAGCACTTATGACGGCTTAAGTATTGCCCAGGCCGTAAGCGAATATCTTCTGGATACCAGCCGGTGCAAGGTTCTTTTCGCTACCCACTATCATGAGTTAACCCAGCTCGCGGAAAAAATGGCGGGGATAATTAACCTTTGTGTTTCTGTTAAAGAAAGCGGGAAAACGGTTGTATTTCTAAAAAGGGTTTTGCCGGGCAAAGCGGACAAAAGCTACGGGTTGCATGTGGCACGTTTAGCCGGACTACCGGAAAAACTTATCAGTAGAGCAGAAGATATCCTACAGGCTTTAGAAAAGGACAAAGAAACAGATAGTTCATCCCCGGCAACTATCCATCAGCCCCTGCTTTTCGGGGAAAATCACCCTATCATGGATGAACTGAGATTGCTAGACATCGATGGTTTGAGCCCGCGGGAAGCCTGGAAGACCTTGTATAAATGGCAGAAAACCTTGAAAAGCAAGTGATTTTTATAGACTAAAAGGAGGTGTGGCGAATGTTGATTGGGATCGATGTCGGTGGCACATACACCGATGGAGTCCTCTTTAGGCAGGGTAAAATTATTGCAACAGTAAAAAAACCGACCGATGATATGAATATTAAAAACACCTTGCTCGCAGTCTTGGATGAATTATTGCCTAGTGCCGGTAAGCAAAAGATAAAGCGGATAGTTTTCAGCACTACCCTGGTAACCAATCTTTTGGCTACTAAGCGTGGGGAAAGAACCGCCCTTATTATGCTGCCGGGATACGGCTTACCCCATGAAGCTTATGACATTTCCCCGGATATTTTCTTCGCCCGGGGCAGTGTGGATTTTCGCGGCAATGTTATCGAAAAGTTAGACCAGCAAGAAATCGATGATATATTGGCCCGTATAGCCGCGGAGGGTATCAAGAGGGTAGCAGTAGCAGCCAAATTCGCTAACCGCAACGATATATTAGAAAAGGAAATTCAAAGCAAATTGGCCGCTAGCTATCCCGATATTTCCGCTTACCTTAGTTCACAAATGTCCAATAAGCTAAATTTCCCCCGCCGGGCGGCTACCACCTATTTTACCGCTATGACGGCTGAGGAATGGATGCGCTTCGCCGAGGAAATTGCTCAGGCGATTAGGGAAAGGGGCTTGGATAGTGAGGTCCATATACTAAAAGCAGACGGAGGAACTTTTAATCTGGAAACATCTTCTCAACGGCCCTGTGAAACCGTTTTTTCCGGGCCTGCCGCCAGTACAATGGGTGGTCTGGCTTTGAGTCCCCCGGGGCTTAATTCCGTAGTTTTAGATATAGGAGGTACTACATCGGATATTGCCCTGATAATAGCCGGCGATCCGCTTTACGCCTCGAAGGGGGCGCGCCTGGGCGGGCAATATACCCACATAAATGCCTTTGCATTGCGTTCGGTGCCTTTAGGCGGAGATAGCCTGCTAGATTATGATGGGGAAATAATAGTGCGGGATTTTCGCCGGGATGCAGCCGCTTGCTTCGGGGGGAAGTTCCCTACGGTTATGGATGCCTTTAACTGCCAAATGGATTTGGGGATAGGTGATACCGGGCAATCGGTGCAAAAGATACAAGAATTAGCGGCAAAGGCAGGGATAAATGCTCCCGAGCTCTGCCGGCAGGTGGTAGACCTAGTCCTTAAACGATTAGTGAGCAGCATCGAGGCTATGTTTAAAGAATGGGAAAATGAACCAGCTTATAAGGTTTGGGAAGTAGTGAATAGGCGCAAATTTAGCTTAGATCAGATAATCGGTATAGGGGCTGCTGCTACTGCAATTGTTCCCCAAGTAGCCGCCAGGATGGGGGTAAATGCCTTCCTGCATGAATATTCTCCGGTGGCTAATGCTTTGGGGGCAGCCGTAGTCAGACCTACGCTGGCGGTTGAGCTACATGTGGATACCCCCAATAATTTCTTCTCGGTCGGACCGGGAGGAATAAGAGGAAACCTAAGCAACCGGGGGGGAATGCAATTAGAAGAGGCTAAAGAAATGGCGAAAAAACACCTGCTAGATCTCTGCCGGGAACAGGGCATGGAATCCTATGCTGACGAATCTAGTTTCTATATGGAAGAACAATTTAACATCATAAGCGGCTGGAGCCGCTCCGGTAAAATGTTCGATGTAGGGATACAGATAGCACCGGGATTTATAAGCGAATATAAGGGGGTGAGTTCATGAAGTCAACCGGAATTCTGTTTTTCCCAGCCTTCGACTGGGCGATATCACCGACCCATCCAGAAAGGGAAGAAAGACTGCTTTATACCCGCGATCAGATTTTTGAGGAAGGGATAATGGATTTGCCCCAGATAAGGGAATACCATCCTCGCCTGGCGGAAATACGCGATGTAGCTCGCTTGCATTTCTGCATCCCCACGGTGGAGGCGCAGATTATCGAAGCCCACCTGGTATCAGCCGGTTCTGCTTTGGTTATGGCTGATGCCTTTATGCAGGGGGAGGTAAAAAACGCCTTTGCTATAATCCGGCCGCCAGGTCATCATGCTATGACCGTTAGCCACGGTAACCGTGGATTTTGTAATATTAATAACGAAGCCATAATGGTGGAATACCTGCGGCAGAAATATGGGATAAAACGGGTAGCTATTGTGGATACGGACGTTCATCACGGGGATGGAACTCAGGAAATATATTGGCATGATCCGGATGTCTTATTCATTTCGTTCCACCAGGACGGGCGCACCCTCTACCCGGGTTCTGGTTTTATGGAAGAATTAGGAGGACCTTTGGCCTACGGCAGCACCATAAACCTTCCCCTTAACCCGAAGACCACGGATGAAGGCATTCTTTATGCTATAGATGAGCTCATCTTACCTATGCTGGAGGACTTTAAGCCGGATATAGTAATAAACTCAGCCGGCCAAGACAACCATTATAGCGACCCTCTAGCTAATATGGCCTTTTCCGCCCGGGGCTATGCCGAATTGAATACACGGCTGGCGCCAGATATTGCGGTCTTGGAAGGGGGTTATTCCGTGGAGACGGCCTTGCCCTATGTTAATATGGGTCTGATAATGGCTATGGCCGGAATTGATTATTCCAACCTGCGGGAGCCGGATTATAATCCCTCCCGTCTAAAGGAATCCCCCCGCAATATGGATTATATTAAGAAAATGGTGGCCCAGCAATGGAAAGCCTATAAGAATCGCGAGGACACTATAGCCGAAAACCGCAGGAAATCCGGCGATTTCGTAAACTACCATAAAAGCATTTTCTACGATACCGAATACATCTATGAAGACCAGAATAACAGTTTGCGGATTTGTCAGAAATGCGGTGGTTTTCGTATTATCGAATCTCGGGCGCAACAGCGGACCGGTGAACACTTCCAGGTATTCTGCGTAAGTATTCCCGCTAATGCCTGCCGACAATGCCAGGAGGAAGGACGCTATGCTTATCAGGAAATGATCAAGAAACGCCCCTTTGATTTACTGTACCTGCAGGATCGAGCAAATGACGATTTGCGAATTTTCCAGGTGCATAAGGATGCGGAAACGGTTCTATAAGATGACCATAAGATTATTGGATGATAATGTAATCAATAAAATTGCGGCTGGGGAAGTCATAGAAAGACCAGCCTCAGTAATAAAAGAATTGCTAGAAAATGCTATTGATGCTGCTTCCCAGAATATCGCAGTTAAAATCACCGGGGGCGGTTTAGATAGTATTGCAGTCGCTGATGATGGGGAAGGGCTCTCTATGGAGGAACTTCCCCTAGCCTTTTTGCGTCATGCTACGAGCAAAATCGAACACGAAAACGATCTCTTGCAGGTAATGAGTATGGGGTTTAGGGGGGAAGCACTTCCTAGCATAGCAGCAATATCCCGCCTGGACATATACAGTAAGAAGGAAGAACAGGATGGCATTCATGCTTCTATCGAAGGCGGGAAGATGCTTGACTTGCAATACTATCCCTGCCCGGAAGGCTCCAAAATAGTGGTAAGGGACCTATTCTTCAACACCCCTGCCCGCAAAAAGTTCCTGCGCAGCCCAAGGACTGAGGGAAACAACGCCTATGAACTGGTTATGAAATACGCCCTGGCACGCCCCGATATCGCTATATCCTACAGCACAGAAAAAAGACAGCTGTTCCGCACTCCGGGTAATGGCAGTTTGAGTGATGCGGTGATAGCCATATTTGGCCGGGATTTTCAGGAACCTCTTATCCCGGTAAAATGGGAAGGTATGAGTATGAGCCTCTCCGGCTTGATTTCCCCTCCGGGGGTTACCAGAACGAATAGGAAAAGACAGTTACTCTTTGTCAACCACAGGCCAATTAGGAGCCCTTTGCTTTATCGTGCCCTGGATGAAGGCTACCGCGGCTTGCTATTGGCTCGGGAACAGCCTTTGGTTATATTACAGCTTTCTTTGCCCCCGGATACTATAGATGTGAATGTCCACCCGCAAAAAAACGAAATCCGCTTTTCGGACGAGTCCAAGATTTTCCGCGTCCTTTGCGGACTTTTACGCGATACTATAAATGTTAAAGATTATCGCTGGCAGGATAGTCTGCCCCGGCATCCCCAGCAGGGTTATAGGGCGGATGAGGGAAAGGCAGTAACTATCCCTAGCCCGGGGATAGATTTTTTAATAAGCTGTACGGCTGAAGCGGGGGAAGCGATACGGCAGAAACCGGAAAGCCAGTCAATAATTCCGTTTATACAGGATGCCCAGGTTTATGGACAAGTGGAGGAAAAAGCGGGGGAAAGCTGGTTGCCCCCATTCCCGGAGAACCAGGCCTTTCCGGCAGTGAGACCGGAGTTAGGCGAATTTAGGGTAATAGGCCAACTATGGGACTCTTACATACTCTTGGAAAAGGAGAATAGCTTTTATATCGTAGACCAGCACGCTGCTCATGAAAGAATTATCTATGCCGAGCTCTTGCAATGCTATGCCAATTCCCGGAATGAAGCGCAGTTATTGGCTTTCCCGCTCAATATTGATTTATCGCTCAGGGATATTGAATTGATAGAGAAAAACTTAGGGATATTGGCGGAACTAGGTTTTGATTTGCAAATAGCCGGACCCAGCAATATCTTTCTTCGGGCTGCCCCGGCCATAGTAGCCGGGAAGGAAAGGGAAGTCTTATTCGAGATATTGGAACTCCTGGCCGGCGGACAAGGCATTAATCTTAAAAACGAGGCAATAATAAAAATGGCCTGCAAAAAGGCGGTCAAAGCCGGGGAACGCCTAAACAACCAGGAGATGATAAACATAATACGGCAACTACTATCCTGTGAAGAGTATAAGAATTGTCCCCATGGTCGGCCCACCATAATCGCCTGGAAACAGGGTGATTTGGAACGGTTGTTCAAAAGGTGAAAGGTAGAAATACTGTGAAGATAGTAGCGACCACCACCCAAACGAAGACCATCCCGGCTCCGGAATATGAGCAGTTTCTTGCGGAAACTGGTCTGCTTTTCGTTCCCCGGCAACATAAAAGCCTTGCAACCATTGCCCGGGAGCATGAAACTCAGGCAGTTTTAGTCTGGCAGCCTAACGGGCCTATACTTCATATAGGTTCAGAGCGCTTCTTTTTCCATCCGAGCATGGCAAAAAACCGCTTGGCTTCTTATCGCCATTCCGGCACTATCGACCCCTTGATAAGGGCTTGTGCCTTAGAAGAAGGCAGCAGTTTTTTGGATTGCACCCTGGGATTAGGCGCCGATGCCATAGTAGCCGCTTACTTCGCCCGGGCAGGTCGAGTAGTTGCTTTGGAATCATCCCCACCGATTGCGGCCATAGTAAAATGGGGGATGAAAGTGTACCACTCGGGTATAGATTGGCTGGATCAAGCCATACATTCTATCGAGGTGATAAATGGCGAGCATTATCTATATCTAAAAAAGCTGGGGGATAATTCTTTTGATATAGTTTATTTTGACCCCATGTTTCAGAAACCGCGATATAAAAGTACGGCTTTAACCCCCTTAAGGTTATTAGCTAATCACCAAAGACTAAGCCGGGAAGTCCTGGGTGAAGCTTGCCGGGTAGCCAGAAAACGGGTAGTAGTTAAGGAGATGCCAGCGAGCCGTGAGTTTGAACGCTTAGGCATAGAAAAGATTGTAGAAAACCCCAATAATCCTATTGCCTATGGGGTTTTGGAAATACAGACGGTAAAGTAAGAAGCGAGGGTGCTATTTGTGCATAAATTGGCGGCCATTGTAGGCCCGACAGCAGTAGGCAAGACCGATATATCCATAGAGGTAGCCCGGCGAATAAGGGGGGAAATCATCTCCTGTGATTCTATGCAGCTATACCGGGGAATGGATATCGGTACCGCCAAAGCGGGAAAAGAGGAACAAAGCGGGATAGCCCATCATCTGATTGATGTAGCTGAACCCGAGGAGAATTTCACAGTCGCGCATTATCAATCACTGGTAAAGGACCTCATTTCAACCATCAACAGCCGGGGAAAGATTCCTATTCTAGTAGGTGGAACGGGGCTATACTATCAATCGGTGGTTGACGATTACAGCTTTTTTCCTATGGAAGTCCGGGAAAATATTCGGGTAAAATGGAATGTTATTATACGAGAAAAAGGCTTGCCTTATGCTTTCGGGCGTCTGGAAGAGGTAGATCCGGTTTACGCCCGGGTCATCAGCCCCAATGACCAAAAAAGGATAGTGCGGGCCCTGGAGGTTTATGAGCTAACGGGAGAAGCCTTTTCCGACCTGCAGGGTAGGACGGAAGGCAGATATAATTTAGCGGCAGTAGGATTATACTTGGAAAGAAGCGAGTTATATGCCAGAATTGATAGACGGGTAGATGAAATGATAAAGGAGGGGTTGGTCGAAGAGGTTTACATGCTGCGCGAAAAAGGGATAGGCCTAGCGCATAACTCTATGCAGGCTTTGGGATATAAGCAGGTATTATGTTTCCTGGAGGGCTTTATCAATCGGGAAGAGATGATTAAAGAAATAAAAAGGGAGACTCGCCGCTATGCCAAAAGGCAACTGACTTGGTTCAAAAGGGACCCCCGCATAAAGTGGTTTAACCGGGGTGATTTTAGCGATAGAGATATTATGCTTAGAAATATTTATGCCTTTATAGAAGGACAATTGGGGATAATGTAGAAACTAAAGAAAGGTCTCTTGTTGCGAAGGTGTAAAGCCAAGTATTATAGAGAGAATTAGAACGGAGGACACAAAACAATGAGTAAAAATCTGATAAACCTGCAGGATGCTTTTTTGAACCAAGTGAGGAAGGATAAAATACCCGTAACCGTTTTTTTGGTTAATGGGTTTCAGATAAAGGGAATGGTAAGAGGTTTTGATAACTTTACTGTAATTATTGAAGTAGACCAGAAACAACAGCTAATATACAAACATGCTATTTCCACTGTAGCGCCACTCCGTCCCATATCCCTGATTAACCTGGATGCCAGAAATGAGGATGACTAAAACTCAGGGGACATAAAGCCGGTCCTGTTTCAGGCAAGGATAAACAAAGCATTAGCAGAAGGTTCGTTTTTGCACCAATTTCTCCCTCGCATCATATAATTTAGTATATATATGGTAGAGGAGGAAATAGACATGCTATGCATTGGCCCTAGGGAACTTTATCTTATTAAGGAATACCGGCTGCTATGGAATCAACATGCCGAATGGACGCGGATGGCGATAAATGCTATCATATTTAAATTACCCAACCAACCTGAAGAGGTAAACCGTCTGCTGCAAAACCCGGTTGATTTTGGCAATGCCCTGCAGGTTTTCTATGGGCGAGCCAAAGCGGGACGCTTCACCGGGCTGCTAACCGAGCATTTGACGATGGCCGCTCAGATGATCGAGGCTATGATGGCGGGGGATTGTGCCGAGGCATCGAGAATCAGACGGCTATGGTATGAAAATGGAAATGAAATTGCTTCGTTTTTGGCTTGTATCAATCCCTGCTGGTCGTATACGAGGTGGAAAGATATGTTCTTTAAGCATTTAGATCTGGTTGAAGCGCTAGCAACCACACTTTTAAAGCAAAAGTATCAGGAGAATATAGATGTATATAATCAGTTGGAATTGGAAGCTATGGAAATGGCGGATGATATGAGCGGTGGAATTATCAGGCAATTTTTGACCACTTCATGTTGCCGGCCTAGGTGTTATAGCTATGGGTACCATCCCCGTTGTTAAATGATTCTGGAGTGCTCCAATCCCGACCGTGCCTGAGAGTGCCCTGGTACACCCCTGCGATTGAGCGGGGGTTTTTTCTGCCGCAGGATGCCCGTCACAGGGTTTAAAGGGTCCAAGGCTAAGTATAACTGGGATGGCTAATTTCCTGTAATTAAAAGGCTACTGCTTAGGCAACATTGGTATTGTGAATAATTTGGTATCGGTCAAACTTATGGTGGTATCAACATCATGGCCGCCTGGCGGAAAGGGGTTATGCGGTAACATGAATGTCGTTCTTATCGGAATGCCCGGAGCCGGTAAGAGTACTTTGGGAGTGCTGCTTGCCAAAGCTCTGGGGTTGAATTATATAGACACCGACATCATCATTCAACAGCAGGAAGGTAGGTTACTGCAGGAGATAATTGATACTGACGGATTGGAAAAGTTCCTGCAAATCGAGGCCGAAATCGTAGCTCGTTTAAAAGTGCAGGACTGTGTGATAGCTACCGGCGGAAGCGTTGTTTATTCGAAAAAGGCTATGAATGCCCTTAAACGCACGGGGGTGGTATTCTATTTATCTGTTGCCTATGAGGAAATTGCCCGCAGATTAAAAGATGTCGCCACCAGGGGAATAGCCGTCAAAAAGGGAAGGAACCTTCGGGACATATATACGGAAAGGGTTCCCTTATATCTGGGATATGCCGATCATATCATTGACTGTCATAATAAGAATATAGAGGATTGTATCAGTGAAATTGCGGCGAGGGTAAAGGAAAAGCAGACTAAAACCTGACCCCTAAGCTACGGAATCACTGGAAAACAAGCGGACTATTGCCACCCGTGCTTACATGGCACCACTTCTGTCTATTTCTCATATATTATAATAAAGTGTAAAACAGTTTCAGTAGTGGGGCGGATACCGGCAAAATAGATCGGGCCCCGTAGTCCCCGGAAAAGGCGGTCTGCTGGTATACAGTTGATTTGAGGAGTGGTGAAGCAAATGGAGATATCAATGCGCTTTGAGGATATACAACCGGAAAAAGGACGGATACTTTCCGGCCCCGTACCCGATTATTTCCCCCGTAAAGATTCCTTTTTAGAACTAGAAAGACTGATTGGTCTGCGTGAAGTGAAAAGAACTCTCGCTGAGGTAGCAGCCTTTACCTTAATCCAAAATCGACGTACGGAATTACGGCTCAAGTCAGACCCCACGGCTTTGCACATGGTTTTCAAGGGCAACCCGGGTACTGGCAAAACTACGGTAGCGAGGATACTAGGGAGGATATTCAACGAAATAGGGATATTGAGTAAAGGGCATCTTTTAGAAGTGGAAAGAGCTGACCTGGTTGGGGAATATATCGGACATACCGCTCAAAAAACCAGGGAGATACTGAAAAAGGCCATGGGCGGTATAGTTTTCATAGATGAAGCCTATTCTTTATCCCAAGGCGGGGAAAGGGATTTTGGGAAGGAAGCCATAAGCACCTTAGTAAAGGCTATGGAGGACTATCGGGATAATCTGGTGGTAATCCTGGCAGGCTATTCCCAGGAAATCGAACGTTTTATTAAGTCTAATCCCGGGCTTAGATCCCGTTTCCCGATTCACATCGATTTTAGTGATTATAATGCTGAAGAATTGTTCCAGATTGCTTTGCAGATATATCAGGAACGGGAGTATGAATTAAGCAGCAGGTGCCGCTGGAAGCTTAAACAACAGCTTAATGAATTTGTCAAAAGCCGCCATTCCCATAGTGGCAATGCCCGCTATGTTAGGAACCTGGCGGAAAAATCGATAAGGTTACAGGCCTTACGCATAGTGGATAAAGATTCACTAACCCGCCGCGATTTAGTAACGATTGAAGAGCTTGACCTGCCTGACATACGCAGTATTCAGGCTTAATCATCATCATTGCCCCTCCTTTTGCATATTATTTTTACGGCTTACCGATTCCCTTTCTGTATTAAATATAAAGATACTAAATTCCTTCCTATCACTACTTCCGCACCTGCTATAAACCTTCCATCTGCTTCCATCTGTTTATAGCCTAACAAAGCCTCGATTCTGCCGTAAAATGCAATAATTATGCACTAGTTTGTATAAATATTCCGCTCGCAACTACCTTAAATAGCGACCGCAGGGAACATCCAACCGCCGAGGCGGGTGCTGCGCATGGGCAACACAACCAGCCTAGGGCGTCCCGCCGCTTGCCCCCTTTCGCCTACTTGGTTTCGCTGGTGTTGCATCCATGCCTCGCCAACGTTCGCTTTGCATATTTAAGCGGCCTTACAAGAAAAAGGCTTTTGCAGTTAAGTCAAATGTGTCGAGGGAAGAAGAAATTTCCGCTGCTTATTGTTTGGGCGAATTCACATACTATAGTCATGCTGAAAAGATTTTTAATATATGGGACTCTAGGGTGGACAACGGAAATATTATTTACCGGGGCCGGTTCCCTATTGAACGCCGCTTGGGGCTTGGGGGCCCATACCTATCTATGGATGTTTCCCATATATGGCTTAGCCGTTTTTTTAGAGCCCGTTCATGATCATATCCGCTATGCCCCCTGGCCAGTGCGGGGTTTTATTTGGGCAGCGCTTATAATAGGGGTTGAATATCTCTGCGGCTGGTTTTTGGTGGAGCTTATAGGTTTCTGCCCCTGGGATTACAGTGGGGCTTCTCTCTTTAACCTGGATGGTCTGGTGAGGCTGGATTACATTCCGTTCTGGTTTGTTGCCGGTTTAGCCTTTGAAAAGATCCATGATTATCTAGATAGGATTATCTTTGTATAGCTTTGTGGAATAACTCGGAATATGGAGGCGGTAGAATAAGCCTGGTCTTATCTATATTTCCTTCTTTTTTTATGCAGTTTCCTTGCTTGTTTGCCTTCCGTTGAAAATATCTGCAGTTTTCTCTCCACTTCCTTCCTGCCGCCTATGTACTCTTTTTCTTTCCCGGGGGCGACTATCAGGGTATGGCCCTCATCATAGGTTAAGGCGATCGGCAGGTTGGATTCCCCATAAACCACCTTGTAACCCTGTTCTTTTATGAAGGAATCGTTTAGGAGCATGCGCCGCAGTTCTTGCCTGAGCACGGAGAAGCTGCGGCTGCTGTGATAGCCTTTGCCGTGGTTTATATCCAGCACATCCACCCCATTATTTATACACCAGTTAAGGTTCTGCTCGGTTTTTTGCCGGGCTTCTTCCAGGCTTAAACCGTGCAGGTTAAGGCTTTGGACTTTCATCGCGCTTCATGTCTCACTTTCTATATAATACTCCAAAACTGGGTAACATAACCACCGCCGAAAATGACGGATGCTACGCCCGGAATGACCGGGTGTTATATCATTGCGAGGAGCGTAGCGGCGTGGCAATCGTAAGTCATTATTCGATGGTTAATGCATCTCTTGCCAAAGAGGGGCCGTTTTTGTGTTATTATTTTAAATATGGTTCTCTTAACAAAACTTTATCATATGGGGTTGCACATAGCCATCCATATTACTTTCCTTCTGTTCAAATGTGCGAAAGGATAGAAATCCATTTACAATGATTGGAATATTCGATGGTGTTATTTATCAATAAAGGTGGTTTTTTCGATGCAGGATATTTTTGCCGACCTCAACGAACAGCAAAAAGAAGCTGTGGCTCATGTTGATGGTCCTTGTATGGTTTTAGCCGGGGCAGGAAGCGGTAAGACCCGGGTTCTTACCCGCCGTATTGCCCATTTGGTAAAGCAGGGGATTCCCCCTTACCAAATTATGGCCATTACCTTTACTAATAAAGCAGCCCAGGAAATGCGTTCGCGGGTGATCTCGATGCTGCCGGATTTTAACAGCCAATGGATTCAAACCTTCCACTCTACCTGCAATCGTATTTTAAGAATGGATATAACGGATTTAGGTTATGATAAGAATTTCAATATTATCGATGATATGGAAGCTAAATCACTTATCAAAATCATATTAAGGGAAGAGAACGACTATGAAACCAAGCCGGAGGAATTGCTATATATTTTCAAACAGGCAAAAAACAGCCTGGAAAAACCAGAAGAACATTTTCATAATTCCACGGTTCCCGACTTCATAAAGGATAGAAACTGCCGGGTTTTCAAACTTTATAATTCCCGGCTTAAGAGCCTGAACATGCTGGATTTTGAAGACCTTATAGTGCTTTGCATCCGACTTTTCCAGCAAAGCCCATCTGTATTGGAGAAATATCAGGGTTGGTTTCGGTATATTATGATTGATGAATACCAGGATACGAATTACTCGCAGTATTATTGGGCTCGATTATTAGCTTCACGGCATCGCAATATCTTTGTGGTAGGTGATCCCGACCAATCCATTTATAGCTGGAGGGGAGCCGAGCCCTATAACATCAAGCGATTCCTGCGTGATTACCCAGATAGCGGTCTGATTAAATTAGAGATGAACTATCGTTCCAGTGAAAATATTCTGAATGCTGCCAACGCGATAATAGGCCACAATCGGGAGCGCGAGGATAAGCAACTTTATTCCCAGAAAGGGCAGGGGGAAAAGCTCTTGCACTTTTGTGCCAATGATAGTTTTCAAGAGGCTCGCTTTATTGCTGATGAAATAAACCGATTGCGGCGGGGGGGCAATAGGAAGTTCCAGGAATGTGCCATCTTTTACCGCACGCATGCACAATCGAGGGTTTTAGAAGAAGCATTGCTTTATCGCGATATACCCTACCGCATCGTAGGAGCACGCAAGTTTTATGAACGCAAGGAGATTAAAGACATCCTAGCTTACATGCGCCTGGTTTCCAACCCTAACGACCTTTTGAGTTTAGAGCGGGTTATTAATGTACCTCGGCGGGGAATCGGGGGGAAAACCCTGGAGAAGATTAAAAATTGCTCGGAAGAATGGGGAATATCCTTATTGGATGTCTTAGCGGAGGCGGACTCTGTTCCCGGAATAGGGAAAAAAATGCGAGCGGCTATGGAGGACTTCCACGGGATGTTGAAATATTTCGCGGATTTACTTGCTTCCGGAGCCTCGCTAATGGAACTTTTGGAACAGGTAATTGAACTTACGGGCTATATAGAAGAACTGGAAAAAAGTAAAGCGGCTGATGCAGGGCTACGTATCGAGAACCTTAAGGAATTACGCTCTTTGGTGATAGAGTTTGAAAGGGAAGGGGGAAAGGGCTTGGAGGAATTTCTAGCCCAGGCAGCCCTAGTGCAGGAAAGCGATGAGCTTGACCAATCCGATCATGTTTTGCTTATGACTCTTCACGGTGCCAAAGGCTTGGAATTCCCGGTCGTTTTCATAACCGGTCTGGAAGAAGGGGTTTTTCCCTCTTATCGCAGCCAAACAGCCGAAGAAATGGAAGAAGAAAGAAGACTATGCTATGTGGGCATAACCCGGGCCCAAGAAAGGCTTTATCTCAGTCATGCGTCGAGCCGCCTGCTTTACGGCTATGAACGCAGCAACCCCCCTTCGCGTTTTCTATATGAAATACCGGAGGAACTATTACTTTCTCCCCAACAGAAAAAGCCTAGTAGACCGGTATTTGAGGTTGGTGATAGGGTCTTGCACGCCAAATTTGGGGTTGGATTAATAAGTGAGTTAAATAAAGAAGAAGAGATAGCAGTAGTAGAATTTGTCCAAGCAGGAACCAGGATGCTGCGATTGGATATCGCTCCATTGGAGAAAATAGAATAAAGATTTTTATATGTTTTTCGCCAAGCGAGGGGGTAAAGAAATGCAGTTTATTTCCCGGATAAAGGAGCTACGGAAGGAAATCCAAAAACACGATTATCACTATTATGTTCTGGATGCCCCGCTAATAAGTGATAGCAGCTATGATGATTTAATGCAGGAATTAAAAAAGCTAGAGGAGGAATATCCGCAGTACATTGTCGCTGATTCTCCTACCCAGCGAGTAGCGGGTAAGGCTGCGGAAAGATTCGCGCCTATAAGGCATAGAAACCCCCTGTTAAGTCTGGATAATGCCTTTTCCTATCAAGATTTGCAGGCCTTTGACCGCCGGATAGGTCAGGTGGCCCAGAGTTCATCCTATATGGCCGAGCTTAAAATAGACGGGGTTTCCATCGCCCTGGTTTATGACAACGGAGTTTTAGTAAGTGCAGCTACCAGAGGGGATGGGCTGGTAGGAGAGGATGTAACTGCTAATATTAGGACGGTAAAGGCTATCCCGCTGCGGCTGTGCGATTCTTTCCCCCGCTTGGAGGTGCGTGGGGAAGTGTTTATGCCTAAACGGGAGTTCCTGCGCCTCAATGAGGAGAAAGAAGAAAGAGGGGAAAGGGTTTTTGCCAATCCCCGCAATGCGGCCGCCGGTTCTTTGCGGCAGTTGGACCCTCGGATAAGTGCCGGGCGGGCTTTGTCTGCTTTCGTTTACGATATTATTTATGTAGAGGGTTTTAATCTAGGTGGGCAGCAAGAAGCCTGGCGATTTATGAGGGATTCCGGTTTGCCGGTCAATCCGGAGGTAAGATTTTGCGAGGATATAAATGCGGTTTTGGCTTTCGCCGAAGAATACGCCGAAAAACGCCATGAACTACCCTATGAGATTGATGGGGTAGTGGTTAAGCTTAATA
>CAYRCG010000024.1:0-18697 GCA_964422685.1 uncultured Syntrophomonas sp.
AGCGACCCCGCAAACTGGCTATTCCGAATTCAGTCACAACATAATCCACATCCACCCGTGAGGTAGTTACTATTGTACCGGGGGCGAAGACAGGCACTATGCGGGAAATGGTATCATTCCGAGTCGTAGAATAAAAAGCCAGTATTGATTTCCCGCCGGGTGATTCCTGAGCACCGCTAACGAACTCTTTATGTCCGCCTGTGCCACTATAAAGACGAGAACCTACCGATTCAGCGCAGCATTGCCCGGTCAAATCAATTTCAAGCATAGAGTTGATGGACACCATTTTATGGTTACGACCGATAACAGCCGGGTCATTCACTACACTCCCCCGATGAAATTCAACCGCCATGTTCTCATCTAGAAAGTCATAAAGCCTCCTGCTTCCGAGTCCGGCATCAGTGATAAACTTATCCTTCCACAAAGTCTTTTTCCGGTTAGTAATAGCGCCGGCTTCATATAGATCTAGGATAGAATCGGTAAACATTTCCGAATGTACCCCCAGATCCTTTTTTCCTTTTAGACTGTTGGCTACAGCTCCGGGAATATTACCAAATCCGATCTGAATAGTGGATCCGTCTTCTATTAATTCGGCGGCATAGGATCCGATCAGGAAATCCTTTTCGGTTAGTACCGGTGGTTCCATAGTGGGTATTTCTTTATCACTTTCCACGATATAATCAATCTGCGATATGTGCACATTTGTATCCCCAAAGGTCCGGGGTAAGCGCGGATTGATTTCCATTATTACCAGGTCGGCCCGTTCGATAAAATCTTTCTCATGTACGGTAGAAAGTGAAAGAGAAAAGTGACCATGTTTATCCATAGGAGAGGCAGCACCAAAAAATACATTGGGGTGACGATGAAAGATGCGCTTACAGCTAAATTGGTGCAATTGCATAGGTACGTAGGTAACATTCCCCTGCGGGTGCGCCCGACGCGGAGCATCGGTATAAAACCAACTGTTCAAAATAAATTCTTCAGCCAATTCCGGATTCGTAAAGAACTCGTATTCGCCCATCATCATGGCATTTACTACCGAAACATTCTTCACCCGATTTTTTATTAGGTGTAAATTGCTAAGTAGGGCAACCGGCTCACAAGCTCCCAGACTGCAAACAATCTCTTGATTACTTTTAATCATTTCCAAGGCCTCGGTCACCGATACCAGCTTACGGTTATAGGTCTCCCGGCAGTTCATACAACACCTCATATTAATTATATTTCGCTCTTATTAATCCCTAGCCAATAATTATTGTGGGGTGATAATGATTTTGTATGAGACTAACGAATTATCCCCCATACTTTTTAAAATATCATTTATGATTGTATCATAGGCTGAATTTTAAACAAAGAGCTATTAGCAATAGTTACCGCGCCGGCAGGGCTAGGGCACTTTGAGCCTTAGTGTTTTTCCCGGAACTTCCAACCCGTACAGATAGATTATGCCTCTTGCCTATACCCGTATCGTAGTGCATTCAAAACAATAAAAGAAACGGCAGCTAAAATGCTGCCGTTTTATTAATAAAGGGGGAAACTAGGGGGAATTAATGATAGCTGCCGATAATGACCATTAATCAATCTTATTGCTTTTTCTCCAAATGCCCTGATTTTGGGCAGCTTTGATGAGCTCATCTCTGGTGTCAGGATGAGCAATACCAATCAAACCTTCGGCTCGCTGCCAGACCGACATACCCTTTTGTTGGTATTTGCCATACTCTGTAACAATAATAGGTGCCATAGAGCGAGTATCAGTTACTATTCCCCCCGGAGGGAGATAGGGCACTATTCTGGATTTTAGATTGCCAGCCGCATCCTTATAGGAAGAAGGCATACAAACAAAGGATATGCCTCCGCGCGAATGGTAACCGGCCATAACGAAATCGAATTGTCCACCGGTACCACTAATATGGCGGAACCCCGATGATTCGGAACATACCTGACCGTAAATGTCGATTTCAACTGCGTTGTTAATAGTTATTAGGTTATCGTTGAGTGAGGAAACTGCCGGACTATTGGTATAGTTAACCGGATACATAGCACACTTGGTATTATTATCTATAAAGTCATAAAGCATTTGGGTACCCAAGGCGAAAGTATAGACCATTTTGCCGGGATCAATCTGTTTTTTCTTGCAAGAGATCCTTCCCGCTTCATCCATATGGACATAAGCATCAACCAGCATCTCGGTGTGGCATCCTAAGTCTTTAAGATCGGAATTTGCAATCATCATGCCCACCGCATTGGGGATACCCCCAATACCCAACTGCACACAGCAACCATCGAACATATCCTCCAGAATCAATCCGGCAATCTTTTGATCGACATCACTCAGGGGGGGAGCCGGTATCTGGGCTAAAGGTTGGTTTTCCCCTTCCACAATATATTCGACTTCCGAAATGTGAACAGCTTCCTCGTAACCGCCCAAACAGCGCGGTTGCTTTTCGTTCACCTCTACGATGATTTTTTGCGCCCGGTCGCAAACCGCCCGGCTATGGGTAGACTGTGGCCCGAAGTTAAAGTAACCGTGTTTGTCCATAGGGGCAACCTGTAGCATGGCTACTGCTAAGGGTTCTATATGTTCCCTTACATAACGGGGTAACTCCGAATAGATTATCGAGGAATAATACACATCTTTAGTTTTTGCAACCTTACGATCGGATCCGGACACATGCCAGCTATGCCAAATAAAAGAATCACCCTCCGGGTCAACCACATTGACCTCGGTCGGATAGGGGTTAACGCAGGTCCATATTTTAACGTCCTTGAGTTCGTCTTTACGTTTGGCTAAAGCCTTATCCAGGGTTCTTACCTGCCCACAAAAAGAGCCGTAATCAATCCAATCCCCGGATTTAACAATCTTTACCGCCTCATCTGCCGAAACTAATTTTTTTTTGTATTCATCCGCGAAACTCATTATTGTAACTCCTCCTTATATAAACTATTATTGTCTGCAAGTGGTTGCCTTTTTTGCCTCAACTCCTTTCCTAAAAATTTAATCGGCTTTATACTTTAGCTATAAGCTAAGGTATAACTAATAAATGCGGAAAATTTCAAAATATTCGTTACTTTCCAATAATACTTGCAAATTGAATGCCAAAAACAAATGTGCCTTGTAAACCCCGATTTAACATGTTTTCTGTTTTTGCGCAAAAACATTTCGTCATCTATAATGTCCTTGTGCAATTTTCTTCATGCACACCCGCATCTTCCCTTTCGGGCAAATTAGATTTAACCGCCAGAAAGACCTATTCTAGCCTATTTAAAGGCTATGCGCCAATTGGGCCATCATGCCGATTTGCATTGTTGCTTGTCCAAATGCATTATCTTTCTTTATGTCCAACGCAACTCCCGGTACCGCATTGCCGGCGATAAAGCCGTCCGCAATTAAATAAGAAATCTTCTTTGCTTTCAACTGTGTTATAATAGGCAAGGAAATTGAGGATTTTCATCAGTTTATGAGTTTTTTTGGGGGGAGTGATCTTTTTTGGGTAAAGACAAAATTAGGCAAGCTTTAATAGAAATGCTGGGTAAAGATAAGGTTTTGAGCAAAGAACTGGATCTAATGTATTATTCCTATGATAGTTCCTTTTTGACCAAACTGGAGCCGATAAGCCCCCTAGCTGTTGTATTTCCCCGCTCAACAGAGGAAGTGCAAAAGATAGCCGGCTTTGCCTTCGAGAATAATATAGATATCGTCCCTCGCGGCGCGGGAACCGGCGAAACAGGTGGATGCATTGCCCTTAAGGGCGGTATAGTCTTGGATTTGTCCACCTGGGATGAAATCGTGGAAATAGACGCCCCTAATATGCAAGTTATTGTCCGCCCGGGCGTGATTCATGCTCAGTTAAATAAGGAACTGTCCAAATACAATCTTTTCTTTCCTCCCGATCCGGGAAGTAGTCAGATGTGTACTATAGGGGGCATGGTCGCCAACAACGCCAGTGGTTTGAGGGCTGTAAAGTACGGTTGCACCGAACAATACATTTTAGGGCTGGAGGTAGTCTTGCCCAACGGTGAACTAATAGTAACCGGCGGGTTAAACGCCAGATGTATAAAGAACGTCTCCGGCTTAAACTTGACCAAGCTGATGGTAGGCTCTGAAGGAGTGCTGGGGATTGTAACCCGGATTCGTCTGCGCTGTTGGCCTAAACCTAAAGCCCGCGGTATTGCCATGGCGGTTTTCGACGATTTGGATGAAGCTCCGGCAGCCGTCCTCGATGTATACCAGGCGGGAATATTGCCTTCAGGAATTGAAATCCTTGATAGCTCAGCAATTGAAGCCGTAAACCAGTTTAAGCCGGAAATAAATCTCCCCCAAGCTGAGGCGATTCTACTATTTGAGGTTGACGGCAACCCCCCTAGTGTGGAGTATGAGGGCTCGGTTATTAAAGAAGTGGTAGGCAAGAGGGCCCGTACTTTGGAATGGGCTACAGAGCCTAAAAGAATGGCCGAATTATGGGAAGGACGCAGTATAACTGCTACCGCCGCTGCGAGGGTAAAACCCGGCGCTAGCCGTGTATTCGCCGGCGAAGATATAAGTGTCCCCTTATCTCGCGTAGCTGACACCTTACGAGCCATTAGGGCTTTAGGGGACAAATACGAGATTAAAGTAGTTAATTACGGACATATCGGGGATGGAAACGTCCATACGGCCCCGGTTATTAATCCGGAAGATCCAGAGGAAGTTAAGAAGGTTTTAGATTTGGTGCATGAAATACACCTTTTAGCTATTGCCATGGAGGGAACTACTACCGGAGAACATGGAGTGGGAGCTGTCCGCCGGCAATATGCTGATTTAGAACACGGTCGCGCCGCCCAACTGATGCGTGATATAAAAAAGGTTTTCGATTCACGAGGGATAATGAATCCAGATAAATTAATCTAGGCACATAAATAGCAAGGGATAAAGTTCTGGTCGGAAGGAGGAGATTTTGGTGGAGTTTCATGAATTACCCCCGGTTAAGGAGCAAATTATGAAATGCGTGCGTTGCGGTAAATGCCGCAGCGTGTGTCCGGTTTTTGACGAAATCAAAAATGAAACCGCCGCTCCCCGGGGACATGTTTTCATGGTGCAAATGCTTAGGGACGGTATTGTCGAACCGGATAACGAGGTATATGAGCGTTTGAGTCAATGCCTTATGTGCGAAAACTGCAGTATTAATTGCCCCTCGGGAATAGATATTCACGAGCTAAATGCAGCCGCTCGTTCCTATATATACGATAAAAACCCCAGCCTAAGCAAAGAACTCATATTTGACAGCCTATGGACTAGGCCGGCTTTGCTAAAGGCTTCCGGCAAACTGATGTGGGGAGCCCAAAAAAGCGGCCTGCAAAACCTGGCACGCCATCTAGGGTTGACTAGTATCCTGCCCGGGGATTTACCTAAGGCAGAGAAAATCCTAACTTCTATCCCCCGTAAACCGGCACGAAGCTTTCTGCCGGAGTTTAACCCAGCACAGGGAGAAAAGAAGTACCGTATAGCCTATTTCCTGGGTTGCGCTACTGACCTTTTAAATCCTCAGGTAGCCCAAGCCACAGTAGAGGTCCTTACCCATTATGGCTGCGAAGTAATCATCCCCCGGGAAATGAAATGCTGTGGATTACCGCACATTGCTAATGGCAAAATGGATACCGCTAGGAAGCTAGCTGTCCATAATATTAGAATATTTAATAACGGCGACTATGATTACATTATCACCGATTGTGCCTCCTGTTCTTCTGCCTTGTCCGCCAAGAATATGCAGTTCTTGTTAGGCGGTTTGAAAATCGAGGATGAAGCCCAGGCTTTTTCGGAAAAGGTTACGGATTTAACCCAATTCCTGATAGAGAAACTAGCGATAGAGATACCCTATAAAGAAGTTGAGAATCGTATAAAGGTGACTTATCATGATCCCTGTCATCTGGCCAATTCCCAGGGGGTAAAAGCGGCTCCCCGCGAGTTGCTGCGGCGGATACCGGAGGTGGAATATATAGAAATGGGTGAAGCCAACCGCTGCTGTGGGGGTTCGGGAACCTATAGCCTAACCCACTACGATCTATCAATGAAGATTCTAGATAAGAAAATGGATAGCGCTATGGAGACCGGGGCAGCCCTTATTGCTACCTGTTGCCCCAGTTGTACGATGCAATTGAAACATGGGATACAAAGGCATAATTGGTCAGCAAATGTAATACATCCGGTGGAACTACTAAACCACAGCCTTAAGGACAAACCGGTTGATAAATAAGGCAAAATCTAAATAAAAGGGGGGTACATTCCCCCCTTTTTTAGTTGCATTTCCTACGTATTGTAATATTCATATGACCTACAGAAAGAGGTTAGCAATAAATTGTGCGGCTAGTACATCCTCCAGGGAATTACGACTAGCAGCTATCACCGCTATCCCCTGTTCACTATCTTTTAGCATCTTCTGAGCCCGCTTAACCGCTGTAAGTGCCGGTTCTATGCCTTTCTGTTTGAGGGTTCTAGCTATAGTCCCTATAGTCAGCCGGCGGTTTACCTGAAAGGCGGCATCGTAGGCTACCCCACCAGTGTCAGTGACCGCTACTACTACCCTTCCCCTCATCTCCGCTAGCCGGGGGGCTTCCGCCCCAATATTGGGGATAATGGCTTCAATTATACCCCCGGTATTTTCAATGCCACTTATTACTTTTTGGCAACGGGCCCGGCGTTCTTCCTCACTTCCGGCCCGCGGCTCCGCTATTAAAATAATACCGTGACCGTTTTCCCGCGCCAGGCGGCTAGCTTCCTTTCCTATTTCTACGGGGTCTACCTTTACCGGAGCCCGGGTAAAATCAGGACTACAGCCTAATATAGCAGCAGCTCCGGCATCCAGGGCACTTTCCAAAGTGGTTGACATATCAATCACATCTACGATTATTAGAAATAGACCCTCGCGAGCCGCCTGCACTGCGCCGCTGGCATCACTGCCTACGATTATCCTTTTTGATTTTACCATATAACCCCCCACCTCCGGGTGATATATCCAGGCGGCCTTTACGCATATCTGTAATAAGAGCGGCCACCTTTTCACCGGTAATCCTGCTAATATCGCATTGCTCGGCATTCTCACTTATGTAAATATCACTGCCTAATCCGGCACGTAATTTTTCCAGGGTTTTAGGTCCGATGCCGGGCAATTCCTGTAGAGGTACCCGGTAATAATAAGGTGGGCGTCCTACGGGTTGTCGCGGTTCATCGTAATCTCTAATAGACACAATACGGTCATAAACCCCGATTACCATATTATCTCCGGCGCAGATAGGGCAGGTATTAACTGGGGGCCTCTCTAGTGCAATACGTCTGCATTGCGGGCAATAGCTGCGGTGATACTTGCCCATTAAGGGATCTAGTCCATAATTAGCCAGAATTCGGCGTCCTTCATGGTTCTCTAGGCAATACCTAAATTCGGTAAAATTCTTCTGTTTCATCCGCAATAGATTGTATTCCCGACCGATTTTACCCAATGAATGGGCATCGGAATTTGACAGAAAGGCGAAGTTACTGGTTTCTTCAATCATATCTGCCATATGACTATCGGCGCTAAGGCCCAGCTCCAAAACCTTCACCTGGGAGAAATCGCGTCCTACCTTTTCGCCTAAACTTTCACACCAGAAACCGTAAGCGCCTTTATGGGGGGTAAAGGCGTGGGCCGGGCAAAATATCCCCTCCAACAGATAGCTAAGATTGATTAACTCCGTAACCGTGACATTGGCTCTTTGGGTGGAAAGCTGCGTGTTTTTCACCCGCGAGCGCAGGTACTTATGCAAGGATTTGATGCTTTGTAAATAGGGAAGGAAAATTATCCAGTGCACTCCTTCCCGGCTTTCAATCTCCGCAGCAGCAATCATCAGTACCCCGTTCGCTGCTAGGAACCCCCCTTGTGGTAATTCCTCGAGTTCAGCTTTGAGCAACATTTCTTCAATTTCACCCGTCACCAGGGTACTGCTAGCATCAACAATACCCACCATCTCTAAGCCCTTGCGAGGGGCTTCCTGATAAAGGATATTCCTTAAGGTGAGCTGTGGTGAAGCCGTGATTTTTACCGCCCGGCCTTGTGAGCGACCGATATGAATGTGCATATCTGCATATATTTCCCGCAACCTTTTTTACTCCCTTGCTTCCCGCTACTATACACCAAAGAACTTACAGGCGTATTGTATTCCTATTATACTTTTGCCATCCACAATCTCCCCCGCGAAAATCTTCTCATAAGCCTCCCGTAGGGGGACCTTTTCCGCCACCAGGAATTCATCCCGGTCTAATTTGCCCTGTCCCAAGCTCAATCCCTGAGCCATAAATAAGAAAAGCTTTTCATTACAAAAACCCGGGGCACTATGATAGTATAATATTTTTTTCCATTCGGCGGCCTGCAGTCCAGTTTCCTCTTCTAGTTCCCGGCGGGCACACTCTAGCGGATCCTCATTCCCCTCTAGGGTCCCGGCGGGTATTTCCAGCAAAACCCTTTCCAGGGCTTTGCGATATTGCCGCACCATCCATAGATTATAATCCTTATCCAAAGCCACGATACCGACGGCCCCAGAATGTTCTACTATTTCGCGGATACCTTCGCTGCCATCCGGCAAAAGAACTTGATCGACCCTAACCTTTATAATGCGCCCGCGGAATATCTCTCGAAAGCTTAAGGTTTTTTCTGTTAAATCCATAGGCCACCTCTTTTGCATATTTTGCCCACCTCCTGCATAAACTGCCAAAGAGGTGATGATTATGCGTATTATGATAGGCAAGAACAGTATTGTGTTTTGCGGAAAATTTAGAGAACTTCGGGATTTCCTAAAATCTTACCCCGCAGATACACGGTTGGGGGACTTTATCCGCCTACAGTTGCATTAAATAGCAATTATGCCGGTTGATACAACCGCCAAGCCACCTGGGCGGCTGCCCCTAGGGTGAGGAAAAATTCTTTTTCTTGTTCCACCCCCCGACCCATGGTAGTGGCTTTAAAATTGCTCCTAGCAAGTAAATCAATAATCCTCGATTCATCCTCAATAGATAATAGATATCTATCCGATAGTCCATTACTCTTTATTTGCGACCATAACAAATCCATTTGTTCTTCATCTAGCTTAGGTAAGGGTACTGTAGCCCTAACTCGGCAAATCCGGGAAAGAACCGTAATGGTATGATGACTGATTCCCCGATGTCGTTCTCGCTTATCCGCAAAACTTATGCGGGGAACCGCTATCGGTTTACCCCCTAACGCGTCAACTGCGTTCAATATTTCCCCCTGCTCTGTTCCGGTAAATCCCCATTTGGTTCCGGTGCCTACTATTCCCGGTCCCATCCCGGCGATTATTATGTCGGCCTGTAAAGCATGATAAGCGGCCAAAAGTCCCGAATATATATTTACCGCTTCCAGGTCCCCTCCAAAGGCATGACCTACGCTGATAGTACCCTGCAGATATTCCTCGTTTTTCAAATAATTAACTACCTGGCTAAAGGCCAGCGGCAGGGCCGCCCCGTCAGTCATAACATAAACTAACCTAAGGTTTTTATTCTTTTCTTTCAAATGCAAGCACAAAGGCAATAGCATGGAATGCAAACCTATAACCAAAACCGGAGTATTCTCGAGACTATCTGCTGCCTGCATCACCTGGTGATAAGGACTAGCTTCCTCCTCCACGCTTAAAACTTTGAGCTGCAAAGGGGTATAGCGAAGCTTCATTATATGCCCGCCGGGACTTAACGCCCAATTTTCGGCCCGTAGGTTAGCCATAACGTAATGATAACCACCGCTGCCTAGTTCCAGTTCAAGTGCCGTAGTGTTCAGCAATACTTCATCCCCTAGCAGAACTTCCCCAATCAGATCCGGATACACTATACAGCGGGCCTCCCGACCATCAACAGATACTATATAGCCTTGAATATCCTTACGGGCAAATATTTTCCGCAGTATTTTACCCCGCTTTATGGCAATCATTGCAATCCTCCATCTAAGTCTTGGTTTAAAATAAAAAGGTATTCTCACTGGTCATCATCGGTATTAATACGCCCAGATTAATTCCTTGTTTTTACCGCTTCTTTTATTATAGCTAAAACCCACCGGGCATCATTTACCAAATCTTCAATGCTTATATGTTCATTACAGGTATGCACGGCCCGCATTCCCACACCTAGGTTAGCACAACGTATTCCCTGTCCGTTGATTATACTGGCATCACTGCCACCGCCGGTGCTGAGCAAGCGAGGCGTAAGGTCAATACCCTGAGCCGCCCGAATCGCCATTTGCACCACCTCTTCACCTTCATCTAATTCTATTTCCGGGTAGAGGAAATTTATATGGACTTCAGCCCTTCCTCCCCTTTTCTCCACTTCCCCTATAAAAATGTCCCTAAGCTTAGCAGTCAAAGCATCTAATTTTCCCCGATATAGGCTTCTCGCCTCGCCTTTTACCCGGCAAAATTCCGCTACTATATTGCGGGCAGTGCCCCCTTCTATTCCTCCAAAATTACAGGTTGTATCTTCATCGATACGGCCACAAGGCATAGCATGCAGGGCGTGGGCTACTAATTGTATAGCATTTATACCATCTTCGGGATTTATACCCGCATGTGAAGCCCGCCCGAAAGCGGTAAACTCTAATTCATTCTGGCAAGGAGATTGGACGATAATCGCACCCGGACTATCACCGGCATCCAAGACATAGGCTATTTTGGCCTCTAATTGAGTAAAATCGAAAGCTTTGGCGCCTTTTAAGCCCTGTTCCTCGCTCACTGTGAAAAGAAACTCCAGCGGCGGATGAGGTATATCCCTTTCCTTCAAAAGATCATAGGCTTCAATCATAGCGGCTATGGCTGCTTTATCATCCGACCCTAAAATGGTATCACCCTTACTTCTTATTAAACCCCCTTCATTTACCACTGCCTTGATTCCTACTCCGGGTTCCACCGTATCCATATGGGCGGCAAATAAAAGGGTAGGACCTTCCACGGTCCCCGGTATTTGTACCAGTAGGTTACCGGAGTTGCCCCCTAGTAATTGTCCGGCTTCGTCCTCGACCGCTGTCAAACCCCGTTGACGGAACCACTGTTGTAACAAATCTTTTACTGCCGCTTCTTGTCCGGAAACAGAAGCGGTCTCCACCAGGCGAATGAAGGTTTCAACCAGTCTTTTCACTTTAACCATCACTATTCCCCCTTCCCCATTGATCGATTCTTCGCAATACCGCAACTTTATCGATTATCCGCGTCAATGAGTATTTTTCCGTCACTAGATGCATAAAAAACAAGAATAACAATACCCCTATTCTTAGGGAAAAAGGTAAACTGAGGCTAGCTATAAAACCCAGGGCTAAACCTAGAACATTAGAACCGCTGTCACCCATCATAGCCAAAGCCTTAAGGTCGAAGTACCCATAATATAGAACAACTCCTACCAAAGGAGTCAACATAATCCAGTCTATTTGCCAATTAGCTAATATAGCCAGCAGTATAAAGAAAAACATAAAACCCTTTACTGCTCTTCCGGGTCTTAAATCCAAAAGATTCAACATATTGGCGAATAAAGCCATAATCAAAGTATTCACTAAAATATTCAGCCAACCTGCAGACAGGGATAAAGCGATAAAAAAGGCGATTAGAATTCCCCCGACTGCCTTAAGACCCCCGGTCGTCAATCTACCCCGCAACAAAGCACCTATATGTCCTTTAAAGCCTAGTGTATCCCTCCGGCCTAAGATATCATCCGCAAAACCCAGCAGAGAGATGGCAAATAGACCCATGAGGAAAAGCGGGAATAGCTCCCTGTTTCCCGGCGGATTATAAAGGAAGGTGAAAAGCAGGAGAATAGTATAAGCTAAAAGCAATGCCAGGGGAAAAGTGATGCCGGCGCTAGCCGGAATATCCTTTCCTTTATAGTTTTTCCCGATAGCAGCACTTCCCCGTAGCAGGGGAAGCAGATATCGAAGCACCAACCATTCCGCTAGTGCGCCGATTAGTGCAGCCATACCGGCTACAAGCCAAATATTCAAACACCCTTCCTCCTCAAATCACCGATTACCCGCAAAACATCCCGAAATTGGCGGCCTCGGTGCAAAAAACCCGACAAGTCGCGGCCGCTTTCGTTATGACTCATGGTAGTAGGCACTTCTATCAACCTAAAACCCAATAAAAGGGCGTTTATACTCATCCCTAATTCTACCCCATAGCCCTCATTGAAGGGGGTAACCGCCTGAAGTGCTTTCCTACTCATAGCCCTTTGCCCACTGAGCGGTGCTGTAGCCTCCATTTTCCCTACTCTCTTTAGCAACCAAGCCGCAGTTCCCTTAACCAGACCAAACCCCCCTTTTTTCTGCGGGGGTGGAAACGAGGCGATACTAAGATCCGCAATTCCTTCGGCTACCGGTTCTATTAGCAGGCTGGCTTGATTGGCAGTAGACCCCAAATCGGCATCTAAAAAAACGACGATATCCGCAGTTTTATCCTCTAATTGAGAAAGCGGAGTGTCAATAAGGGACACCTTCGGCAGCACGGCTTCCGTCATTATAGCTTCATCGTTCCGCCGCTTTTCGCACGGTTTAATACCCAAAAAAGGCAAAACTGCATTCATAGCCCCACCTTTTCCCCGGTTAAGAAAAAGGTCCAGGACCTCAGCCCCTTCTAGACGTGCCCGGGCAGCAGTAGCATCGGTTGAGCCATCATTAACTACAATAATCCGGCTGATCCCCGGTATAGACTTCACCGCCCGCAGGGTTTCCCCGATTCGTTCTTCCTCGTTATAAGCCGGAATCACAATAGTGATATTTACCATTATTGCCCCTTTGCATCGTTGTTTTCCTTCTTCCGTCCCCTGCCAGATATCGTTGTTATCTATCCAACGAATCCAGTGGCAAAGAGGGCATGAATTTTTTGGCGGTGGTCTTAATGCCATAATCCCCCGGCTCACCCTCCATCGCATAGACCAGCGATATTTGCCCCGGGCTCAGATCAATGTTATCAATAGTGCTTATTTTATCTCTTTGGTATTCTTCCATATAAGAATAGATAATCTCGGAGTTTTCCACTCCAAATATTTTTAAATCCCGCTGGGCGAGGGATTCAATCAAAGAATGATCAAAACTAGCCGCATAATAGGCTCCTAGGTTGTTAGTACCTCCTAATAGGATTATCCCGTTAAGGGGGATACTGTTCTTACCACTGAATTTGAGTAAATCATTCTGTTGCAAAAAGTCAGTAAGTTCTGGCTCGGCTTCGTTTGTGAGTACCGCCGCTACACTCGCTGCTACATATTGTCGCAAAACATCGGGAGAAGTTCCCGATTCCAAACCGTAGAATTCCTCCACCCGCCGGCGCAAGTTTTCGTCACCCAAGCCGATATTTGATAAGGCGACCGTTTTCGATACTACATTGGCCCCGGCTATAGACAAGGTATTCAACATACCGGCCGGAATATCACTACCCCCAGTAACTACCAAGGCTACCTGATATCCTGCCAGGTGTTCCTTTACTAGCGGAGGAAGCAGTACTTGGCTATAGTTCTCGTAATTAGATATAATTAAATCTTTATAATGATTAGAAGCCGATAGCTCATTTTCCTTTTCCCGCAATGAATAAAACTGTCCTTCTAAACGGTCTATCATCTTTTTCTGTTGATCCACCAAAAGGTTATCCCCCACTATGGTACTGCCAATGAGTATGCCCAATCCCAAGGCCAAGAAGACAGCAACAATTGAAGCGATATGATATCTTAGATCAATCAATCTTTACACCCCAAACCTAGTAATATAGAACATATTAGATATTGAAAATCAGCTTGATTTGCAAAAGGATGAGACGTATAAACGGCCTAGTCGCCGGAGAAACTGCCAGTATTACCGTAATTGGTATTAGTGCTGCCATCAGTAGTTGCAGGAGGTATTTGCTGGGCAGATTCTGCTTATATAATTGGCTTACCCCCCGGGCATCAACTAATATCGAGCCAACTTTCAAGCGCACTAAAAAAGTGCTGCCCATGCCCTTGCGTCCCTTTTCGAGAAAATCAATCATATTCGAGTGGCTGCCTACAGCAACGATTAGACTAGCGCCATATTCCCAGGCCAATATCATGGCTACATCCTCGCTGGTGCCGGGCATATAAAAGGTTTGCGCCTTCAATCCCATGGACTCGATTCTGTCTAAACCGGGGGCACTCCCATCAGCATAAGCATGCACTATTATTTCTGCCCCACTGTTTAGTGCCCGATCAGAAACACTATCCATATCACCTACAATCAGGTCCGGCCTGAGTCCAAACTCCAAGAGCGCATCGGCACCCCCGTCCACACCGATCAGAACCGGCTGTTCTTCCTGAATATACGAACTTATTGTTCTCAAATCTTCCCTATAACTGCTACCTCTGACCACTATTAATACATGCCTATTAAGCATATAGGTGCCTAAAATCGGCACATCGATATTGCCGATTATGAGATCCTTTTCTTTCTTGGCATAATCCATGGTATTATCCACAAAACGATCCAATTCCCCTTGAATATTCTGTTGGGCTTCCTTTAACTTGATTTTCACGTCTTGCAGATTTAATTCTTTTCCTTCGGCAATAAGAGTTTTACCCCAGAATACCCGATTCTTTTTGATTTCGATTAATACCCCTTCGCGAATTTGGGAGAAAATATCCTCCCCCACTTCGTCCAACACGGGTATTCCCGCCTTTAATATCTGGTAAACCCCCTTAGCCGGGTAGCGCCCGGTTATAGAGGCTTGGGTATTAATAATAGCTTGGGGCCGGATATCTATAAGGGAATTAGCGGCTACCTCATCTATATCGTCATGGTCAATAATGGCGATATCGCTTTTCTTGAGCCTTTTAACTAAATCTTTAGTTCGCCGATCCATCCGGGCCCGTCCCTTGACTAGCATTTTTCACCTCTAGTTCCAACTGGCCAATTCGGCCTATGGGGTATTAGTTCTTCTATACGGCATAAACGCTTCCTACGAAAACTATATTATCATATAGTGGAATTAATTAAAAATATCCCGATAAAACCACGACTATTGTGGAAGTCAGTACAAATAAAATACCCCTCATTTTTATAATTAGTATAAACGAGAGGCATTTCTTGCACTAAATTCTATAACCCCTATATGGGTTAATCTTTCGGACGCTGATTTACACTGATAATATCTCAACCAATAAAAATCGGTTGCCCTGACCCATTTCGTCTACTGTGGTGCACGTAGTGTGTGAAAATTGCTAGGAGCGAAGCGACGTGGCAATCTTAAGCCACTCATAGCAATGGTAGGGTATCAGCGCTTGAGGCATTCCCATTAACTTACTTTGTTTTCTAATCGTAGACGGTCGGCAATTATTGCAATAAATTCTGAATTGGTCGGCTTCCCTTTTTCGCCGCTAATCGTATAGCCGAAGAACTTGTTTATTTTGTCTAAATCACCGCGGTCCCAGGCCAACTCTATAGCATGGCGAATGGCCCTTTCTACCCGGCTAGGGGTAGTATCATATTTTTGCGCAATAGCCGGATACAACTCTTTGGTGACCGCCCCTAAATAGTTAATCTCATCAACCACTAGCATTATAGCATCGCGCAAATACTGATAACCCTTTACATGGGCAGGCACTCCGATTTCATGGATTACCTTAGTTACTTCTATTTCCATATCTTTACTTACAGCCGGTCTGTTACCTATTATTGATAATCCCGCATTTCTGTTCTCAGTCCGCGGGGGTATATCCCGGACCAATTGCCTAACCCGATCCCCTAAAGACTGCAAGTTAAAAGGCTTTAATATGTAGTAGTCTGCCCCTAACTGTACCGCCCTTTGGGTTATGTTTTCCTGACCGAAGGCAGTTAAAATTACTATCCGTGGTCTCGGTTCGATATTCAGTTCGTTGATCTTTTCTAAAACCCCGATTCCATCCATATAGGGCATTATGAGGTCAAGTATTAATACCTCAATCGGTTTTTTTTCGATAGTCTCTATGACCTCGTTGCCATTGTAGCAGATACCCACTATCTCAAAACCACCATCATTGTTGAAATAGTCACTAAGTATTCCGCAAAATTCTCGGTTATCATCAGCGATAAGAATCTTTATCCGATTTGCCTCACTTAACATACAGATTTATTCCTCCTCATCTTTTAACATCTATTGTTTATTGCTTTTCGACTATAGTCCATATACTTCCTTCTTTCTTTTTCCACAAAATTATTGCACAATCCAGCAACAGCTAACAAAATGTAACACTAGTTGTTGGAAAGTAAGGCGTAAAAGGCACCTGTCATCCCGAGCGCAGCCCCTGTCATTCCAAGCGCAGCGAGGAATCTTCCCCCCTATATCAATCATTGGTTATAAACACGATCTATGGATAAATATTGCTAAATAACAGGATTGAAATGTGAGAAGGCAGCTCGACAATTACCTATAATGTCGGATAAAGGGTTAGGGTTTGCCGGCATTTCGGAAAACATATTATCCATAAAAATACCATATCCCCGAGTCGGATCATTTAAAAAGACATGAGTAACCGCACCGATTATCTTACCGTTCTGAATAATCGGGCTTCCGCTCATGCCTTGTATAATACCCCCGGTAAGGTTTAAAAGGCGTTGGTCTGCAACCTTAATTATCATACTTTTCCCGTCCTGCCGTGCAGGGAAAACTTTTTCGATAACAACATTAAACGCCTCTATATCATCTCCGTTAACTACCGTCAATATTTGGGCTTGGCCTTCATTAACCTGATGCGCATAAGCGACTTCTACGGTATAAGCGGCCAGCGGGTTGGTTATTGTATCCCCCGTCTTCCCAAAAATGCCAGAATAACTATTCTTGATGATTTTACCTTCGATATCCCCCTTACCGTTGAAAACACCTATTTTTTCGCCCGGTTGCCCTGCTTTACCCGGTTTAATCCCCTGAATGGTAGCACTAACAATTCTCCCCTGGAGCACATCAATCTGCTGTTTGGTATCAGCATCGACGATTACATGACCTAAAGCCGCAAAAACTTTACTATCCGGTTCCCAATAGGTCAGCGTTCCCACCCCAATAACCCCGTCACGCACATATAGCCCGACCCGACAACGATTGGTTTCTGGACAATAGGCACCTTGGACCCTAATCGAGATTTTCTTATCACCTCTTTTTATACCTAGGGTTACTATTTCATCCTTATCTATTAATTCGGCTAATTCGCCTTCACTATGTAAAGGGCGATCATTTAATTGGTATATTACATCGCCTATTTCCACTCCTTGCTCCCGGGCCGGACACACCTTTTTCCCGGTGCCATCGGTAACCGGCGCATAGCCTACTACCATAACCCCTTTAGATTGCAATATAACGCCGATGGAATGACCACCCGCCACAACCCGCCTGGTTGGCAGTGTTTCTAACGCCATGGATTTTATCGGTATATAGCCTAGAAGCTTCAGCTTTACATTCACTTTTCCCGGTCTTAAGGCTATTATCTCATATCCCGACGAATTAGCGCTAATCGTTATCGGTGGGTCCTGGGGCAAAGCAAATACACTCTGCGCGGGGTTTACAAGCTGCATCTCAATTCTATCCTTGAGACTTTCCGGCAGGTGCAGATATATCGTACCGGTTTCACCAACTACTAATCTTTTATATGGTGGAAGCTTCAAAAGGCTTTGTGCCTGCGGAGTAATGCAAAGGGCAATAAGCATAAGTGAAAGTATAATTCCTAGCCAGGGGCGAATCTTTTGCAAGACGATATCCTCCCGCTCCAATTTGATATTTAATATTTTTCCCTCACCTCTCGGGGAATATACACCTAGGAGGGGGAATTATAGTAGTGTGGGGAAGCGGAAGTGAACGCGATTTTCCTCCTTTTTAATCAATAAGCCCCTTTGACTTTGTTTGACCATTATAGTATAATATTATTGCAGAAATAATATAATAAGGTAAAAAGGAGGATGCTTATGTTTGAACTGACACCGTTCAGAAAGAGAAGAGAAATGATGAACAACCTGTTGGGGGGGGACATGTTAAGAGAGTTTAATGATTTCTGGTATGGCATGGCTCCGGGAATGAAAGCCGATATCAAGGAAAATGAGAAAGAATATATTGTAGAGGCAGAACTGCCCGGGGTGAAGAAAGAAAATATTAATATCGAGTTAAAAGAACATACCTTAACTATAACCGCTACCCAAGACGAGGAAAAAAAGGATGAGGGCGTAAATTATGTGCGCAGGGAGCGTAGAACCGGCAGTACCAGCCGTAGTTTCTATGTAGAGAATGTTGACCAAGAGGGAGTGAAAGCCGACTATAAAGACGGCATTTTATGCATAACCCTGCCTAAACTAACCGAAACACCACCTGACAGATATCAGGTTAAAATCGACTAAATCTAAATCCCCCCGAAATAATCGGGGGGATTTCGCGTTTATTGGACTTTTATTAATAACCAACACCCCTTTTACCCTTTCATATTAACCCCCATGACCCAGGTCACAAACAACGATGAAAAGGGAGTTTGAGGGCTCTTGGACGGTAAGAAGTAGCGGGTAGTTACTATACCCCTCACTCCTCACCCCTCACCATTTCATATTAACCCCCATGCTGAGCGGGTTCAGCGCAAATAACGATGAAAATAGCGGGGTAGCGATGTTGGTTTTTTGACGCAGATTTTCGCAGATTAACTATGATTTTCGCAGATTTTTCAGGGGTTTATGTCATTGCGAGGAGCGAAGCGACG
>CAYRCG010000025.1:0-18019 GCA_964422685.1 uncultured Syntrophomonas sp.
ACTTTCTTTTTCTTTTTATTCCGCGGCATAAGGTTACCTAACATATCTTGCAGATTAATACCCATCTCCTCTACCCCTGCACCGGAGAATATCTCCATAAAGGATGGCTGTTTTTCTTCCACTTCGATTTCTATAATCCTATCTTCTAATTCTAGACGGTTTATCTTCTGCCGGAGGATATCCCTTTGTTGCCTGATTTCCCATTGCCGGCTTTCACTCCTATCCTCCGCCTCATCATCCTTTTCCTGCAGAGAGCCTAAAATTAGTTCGAAAGGATTTTTGGGAAGCTTGTTTTTTCTTTCGCCTAGGGGCAATAATACATCGACAATCCTTTCTTCGGCCATCCGCCGGCCCTTTTGCTCCACTGCGGCCATCTTTTCCTGTTTCACTAATCTTATGGCTGTTTCTACTAGATCGCGCACCATAGAATCCACATCTCGACCAACATATCCTACTTCGGTAAATTTACTAGCTTCGACTTTTATAAAGGGGGCCTTTACTAGCTTAGCTAAGCGCCGGGCAATTTCAGTCTTGCCCACTCCGGTGGAACCAATCATAATGATATTCTTAGGATAAATCTCTTCCCGAAGTTCATCGGACAATAGTTTTCGGCGATAGCGATTTCTCAAGGCAATTGCTACCGCTTTCTTGGCCTCTTGCTGACCGATAATATACTTATCCAGTTCCGCAACAATTTCCCGTGGGGTAAGCTTAAACACTATAAATTCTCCTTTGGAGCCTTTTAGGGGCTATTATTCGATTACCTCAACTGAAATCTGCTCATTGGTGAAAACACAGATATCAGCAGCAATTTTTAAGGATTCCACCGCTATTTCCTGAGCATTCAGCCCGCTATATGCGTTCAAGGCCCGGGCGGCCGCCAGGGCATAGGCCCCCCCGGAACCGATGGCCGCTATACCATCATCCGGCTCTATTAGTTCGCCGCTGCCGGAGATAACAAAAATCTTTTCCGCATCCGCCACAATCAATAAGGCTTCCAATCGGCGGAGAACCCTATCAGAGCGCCATTCCCGCGCGATTTCTACAGCCGCTTTACTAATATTGCCACCGGATTGTTTGAGTTTTTCTTCGAATTTGGCAAAAAGGGTAAAGGCGTCCGCTACCGCACCGGCGAAACCGGCTATTACCTTGCCCTCATAGAGCCTTCTTATCTTCTTAGCTTTCTGTTTCATAATGGTATTCTGGGCTAGGGTTACTTGCCCATCACCAGCTATAGCTGTTTGTTGCCCTTTCCTGACCGCTATTATCGTAGTAGCTTGAAACATTTCCTTACCTCCGTGGATGACTTTGCCGGTGTATATCTTTTATCCTATCCCGGCTCAGATGGGTATATATCTGAGTAGTTGATAGTTTAACATGGCCTAATAATTCCTGAACCGAGCGCAGGTCCGCCCCGTTGTTCAGTAAATGGGTAGCAAAGGAATGCCGCAATGTATGAGGACTAATCCTCTGATTCAAAGCTGTCTCCCCTACATATTTGTTTATAATGCTTCTGACGCTTCGGGTGCTTAATCGGCGACCGTACTTATTAAGGAATAAAGCCGGTGATGCTGAATCCTTAGCCTGCAGATAGATCCTGCCCTGATGTATATAAAGCATCAGGGCTTCCCCAGCTTTGCTGCCTAAGGGTACTAATCTTTCTTTATTACCTTTGCCCAGAACCTTTACATAACCTTCCGTAAAATCAATATCCCGCCGATCGAGGTTAGTGAGTTCACTCACCCGCAAGCCGGATGCATAGAGGGTCTCCAGAATAGCCCGATCCCTTTTTCCGGTTGTTGTAGATAGATCGGGGGCATTCATCAACATTTCTATTTCTTCAGGGTAAAGAAACCGAGGCAACTTTCTCTCCTGCTTGGGTGTGGATACAGCCGCTATAGGATTATCGGCTAGTATATTTTCCCGGCATAAATATTTAACCAGGGACCTGAGTGCTGCCAGCTTTCGGGCCATAGTGGTCCGGGCAAAACCTTTTTCCTGCATCCGGGCCAGGTATTGTCTGATGCTATTATGGTCCAATAGGTCGATTCCGACATCCTCGGGGTTAATTCCCTTCTTTTTAGATAGGAAATCGATTAGCTGCCCCAAATCAGTCCTATAACTTATTAGGGTAAGGCCGGACGCATTCTTTTCTACCCGCAGGTGATTTAGGAATTCCTCGATATGTTTTATTAAAGGGGGACTATTATTCTGTTCTGACATTATTCGTCGCCCCCTAAAATGTTGTTTCCTTGTTGTCATCGTTGTCCGCGCTAACCCGCTCAACATGGTTGCTGTCCCTGACCATAGGGGTTTGGAAAAGGTGAGGCGTGAGGGGTCATTCCGAGCTTGCGGAGAATCCTTACCCCGCAATGTCGTATCACCCAATTATTCCAATGATAGCGGGAAATTCGCCCATCACTCTATTAGCTGTGATGGTTTTTTCTGCTGTATAAAAAAATGCTAGCATAAGAGTTATTACTTTACAACTAGTTTAATAAAAATTCTGAAAATTCCCCCATTTTAGCCAGAGCCCGCTCCGAATAAGCTTGATATCTTTGGGCTTTATTCTTTATGGGGGGCTCAATCGGCGGTAAAAGAGCAAAATTAGCATTCATCGGTTGAAAATCCCGGCTGGGGGAATTACTAATGAAATCAAGCAGCGCGCCGATGATGGTCTCTTTGGCTGGGGTTAAAAACTCTTTGCCCTCTAGGCATCTAGCTACATTAATACCCGCTATAATACCGGTCGCTGCCGACTCCATATAACCCTCCACCCCGGTAATCTGCCCCGCGAAAAAAAGCTTTGGGTTCTTTTTGCATTGCAGGCTAGAATATAGCATCTCGGGGCTATTTATGTAGGTGTTACGGTGCATAACCCCATAGCGCACAAATTCCGCCTGTTCCAAGCCCGGGATCAAGCGAAAGATTCTATCCTGCTCCCCCCAGAGCATCCGGGTTTGAAAACCGACCATTCCGTAAATAGTCCCGGCCTGGTCCTCCTGTCGTAATTGCAATACCGCATAGGGCCTTTTTGAGTCCCCCGGGTTTTCTAAACCCACCGGTCGCATCGGACCGTATCTCAAGGAATCCCGTCCTCGCCGGGCCAACACTTCCACCGGCATACAGGCATTAAAAAAAAGGCCTTTGTCAATGCTATGGCCAGCTTTAACATCCGCATCTATTAGGTTTTCGCAAAAATTCTCATATTCTTCACGATTCATGGGGCAATTCAGGTAATCAGCACTGCCTTTGCCATAACGGGAGGCCCTAAACACCTTGTCCATATCTAGGCTTTCCGCGGTGATACTAGGGGCCACGGCATCGTAAAAAAAGAAATTTTCCTCCCCGCTAATCCGGCTCAGGTCTGCCGCTAAAGTCTCCGAGGTTAGCGGACCGGTAGCTACAATAGATAGCTCTCCTGCAGGCACCCTTTCTACCTCCTCCCGGCACAATTCGATGTTTGGGGAAGCTAGGATTGCCTGACTCACCAACGCGGCAAAGAGTTCCCGTTCCACGGCCAGGGCAGAACCTGCCGGTACCCTGGCCTTTTCCGCACACTTTAGCAGAAGGGAACCTAGTATCCTCATTTCTCTTTTTAACAAACCCTGGGCCGTGTTAGGTTGATCGGACTTGAGAGAATTACTGCAAACCAATTCTGCTAAATCTGCCGTTCTATGGACAGCCGTGTTTTTTTGCGGTCGCATCTCCCAAAGGCGGACCTTTATGCCCTTTTGTGCCAAATAATACGCCGCTTCACAACCCGCCAAACCCCCGCCTATTACATTAACTTGTCGCAACTTAACCTCCTACTTCCACCTTTTGCTTACAGGCGGGATTCTGACAAATATGGGTAGCTTCCTTCTTCTTGTTATATTTCTCCACTATCGCATCCCCGCAATGGGCACATATTTTCCCTGTCGGTTTATCCCAAGAGCGGAAGTCGCATTGCGGATAATTGCTACAACCATAAAAAGTACGACCTTTCTTGCTTCTTAAGGCTACAATTGAACCTTCCCGGCAAAGGGGGCATTTAATTCCTAATTCCTGGTTTATTGATTGGGTATGGCGGCACTCGGGAAAACCGGAACAAGCCATGAATTTGCCGAAGCGTCCGTGCTTAATAAGCATCGGCTTCCCACATTGCGGGCAATCTTTACCTGCCTCCTCATCCTTTATCTCAATCTTCTGGGCCAGCTCCCTAGCTTTCTCTAAATCTGAGTGGAAGGGCTCGTAAAAGTCCCGTATTACCTTTTTCCATCCCAACTTACCTTCTTCCACCAGGTCTAATTCATCCTCCATCCGGGCGGTAAATTCCAAGTCGAGAATATTGGCAAAGTGTTCTTTAAGTAAATCTACTACGATAAAGCCTAGTTCCGTGGGTGCAAATTGCCTATTCTGCCTCTCCGCGTAATTTCGCTTTAAAATAGTATCTATGGTAGGTGCATAAGTACTGGGGCGACCTACACCCTTTTCTTCTAGCAATTTGATTAAACTAGCTTCGCTGAAGCGGGGCGGAGCCTGGGTAAAATGCTGCTCCGGTTTTATCTCGTGCAAATTAAGCTTATCTCCCTTTTTTAGCAGCGGTATAGTGTTTTTCAGTTCCTCTTCTTCACTATCGTTATAAACCTTCTTATAACCGATAAATTTCAGTTTCGATGAAGTGGCTCTGAAACCATAATCCCCGGCAGCAATGTCCACTGTCAAGCTATCATAAAGGGCGGGGGTCATCTGGCTAGAAACAAAGCGCTTCCATATAAGTTGATATAAACGATATTGGTCCTGACTTAAAAAGGCTTTTACACTCTCCGGCGTGCGCTGGATAGAGGTCGGGCGGATAGCTTCGTGGGCATCCTGGGCCGACTTCCTGCTTTTATATTCATTGGGTTTAGCCGGAGCATATTCCGCCCCATAATTCGAACCGATGAAATCCAAGGCCTCGGTTTGCGCTGATGCAGCTACTCTATTCGAATCAGTCCTAAGATAGGTTATTAAACCCACAGTACCTTCCTTACCGATTTCTAATCCTTCATACAATTCTTGGGCTATCCGCATAGTACGGTTAGAAAAAAAATTAAGCCTGCGGGAAGCTTCTTGTTGCAGGGTGCTGGTGATAAAAGGCGGATTAGGGTTTTTCCGTTTTTCTTTCTTTTCCATTTTTAGCACGGTGAAGTCTGCTTCCTCGAGTTGTCCTTTTATGTTTTCCACCGTTTTTTCATTATTTATTTCGATTTTTTTCCCCTGATAACTGTTCAAACGAGCAATAAATTGGCTGTTTTTAACCTTGCCGGCAGCCAGAATAGCATCAATTGTCCAGTATTCCTGGGGAATAAAGTTTTTTATCTCCTCTTCCCGTTCACATATCAGCTTCAAAGCTACTGACTGCACCCTGCCGGCGCTCAAGCCTTTGCGAATCTTACTCCAAAGCAAAGGGCTGAGGTTATAGCCAACCAAACGATCCAAGACCCGACGAGCCTGCTGGGCATCCACCCGGCTTATGTCTACCTGCCGCGAATTCTTAATAGCGCTTTTTACTGCATCGCGGGTAATCTCATTAAATTCAATCCGGCATTTTTCCTCCGGCGGAATCTTCATAGCATTCTGCAGATGCCAGGCTATAGCTTCCCCTTCGCGATCCGGGTCAGTAGCTAATAAAACTCGGTCAGCTTTCTGGGATTCATCCTTAATCTCCTTGAGGATGTCCCCCTTGCCCCGAATAGTAATGTATTGGGGTTCGAAATCATTTTCTACATCGACCCCTAACTTACTTTTGGGCAAATCGCGAACATGCCCTACAGATGCCTTTATTTTATAGCCCTTGCCCAGAAACTTTCCTAGAGTTCTGGCTTTGGCCGCCGATTCCACAATAAGCAGAGTTGTTCTGGCCAAGAATAATCACCTCTCCATAGTATTAAAGTAGAATGTTTGCGGCTAAACTAAATAACCGCTCGCAATCCTCCGTCTCCCGCCCTCCGTCTTCTGTTTCGCTATAGTCATACTTTAACATAGTAATTGCCCGGCAGGGACTTTACTATCCCTGCCAATTCCAATTTCAATAAAAGATGGCTTAGCTCCCCTATGCTAAAACCGGTATTTGCTATTATATCATCAAAAAGCAAAGGCTCAACATCCAAACACTTAAGCAGGTTATATTCCGCTTCGGTTAAAAAAGGTAATTCCTCCTGGGGAAGGGAGTCTTTTTTAGGCACCGAGATGTCATAATACTCCTCGATAATGTCTTCCAACCCCGTAATTAGCTTAGCCCCCTGTTTGATTAAATTATTGGCTCCTGCGCTGCTTTCCCGGTTAATCGCTCCGGGAACAGCGAATACATCCCTTCCCTGCTCCAGAGCATAATCAGCGGTAATCAACGCCCCACTTTTACTGCGGGCTTCGACTACTACCACCCCCCGGCTTATACCCGATATTATGCGGTTGCGCATAGGAAAATTACCCGGCTCCGGATTAGTATCCAAAGGGAACTCGCTGATGACCAATCCCCGTTCACATATTTCTTCGCATAAGCGCAGATTGCTCCGGGGATAAATAATGTTTAGGCCACTACCTAACACCGCTATGGTTTTCCCCCCGGCATCGAGGGCCCCTCCATGGGCTTGGGCATCAATCCCCCGGGCCATACCGCTCACTACTGCTATTTCCATAGAAGCTAATTGAAATCCTAGTTTTCTCGCTGTAGTCCGTCCGTAATTACTAGCCGCCCGGGAACCGACTATCGCCAAGCATATTTTATTCACGCAACCTGCGTTACCTTTATAGTAAAGCAACATAGGCGGATTATAAATGTTTCTTAAGCTAGGCGGATAGTAGGGCTCCGTAAAACTCACCGTCCTAATTCCCTCCTTTTCTAAGCGCTCTAGGCAAGAAAAGATATCGCTTTGCCGGCGCTTATAGATTATCGCTTCGGCTAATTCACTCTTAAGCAAAAGATGTAGTCGGGATGAGTCGGATTTTACGCAATTTTCAAAGCTGGCAAAATTATCCCCAATTTTCCATAGGCTTTTATTGCCGATCCCCTTTATGGCATGAAGAAAACATAAAGCCGCTTTTTCTGTTCTTTCCATAATTTGCTCCTAATTTATTACTTATAGATTATAGCCCATGTCCATGGCAGAAAATCCTAAAGCCATTGTTAACATAAAAAAGCGGACTTGGCAAGAGGACAGCCTATAAATCCGCTTATTGTATGCAAAAGGTTGGTCGTGGCATTAGCTTCAGACCAACCTTTATTAGAGGACCAATTTAACCCGCTTCCCGGGGGGAAGATTGCCACGCCGCTTCGCCCCTCGCCATGACGGGGGTGCGCTGCGCATAGGGTTTTTGAGCCTTATGTCCTATCCTTCCAGGCCGACAGGGACCTTTACCAATCATCGGTGGTTTTACTCCCCGTTCCGGGGGGGTTAGTTCGTAAATGATTCTGTAAACGATTCCAGGATTCCTCCATCAGTTGACTTAACCTGACTGGCTCCGTCGCTGCCCTTGGTATAGCTTACTGTTATGTTGTGGCCGGTTGTAGTTATTCTATCGGTTAAGGTTAGTTTTATCTTGCCGTCTGTATTGGTTAACCCCACCTCGGTAACTGCATTGTCGTTATCATCAACCGTAACCGTAAACTGGGCTTGTTTGCCGGCAGGATCCTCTATCACCTGGTTGAAAAGAATGCTTATGTCTCCCTTGTTGGTAACCTCCGCTTTGACTAACGCGGGCGCTGCCGGTGCTGCTGGCGTTAAGGTATTGACCACAGATTGGGCGGTAAAGCTCGCCAGCGCTTCTCCATCGGCGGACAATATGCTTCCTTCGGTATAGGCTACCGTTATCGTGTCGCCACTTTCCACCGCTGTTTTCAGGGTTAAGTTTATGCCCTTATCATTATTCTTGTCCGCAGCAGCGGCGGTTACCGGATTATCCACTCCATTTACGCTTACACTGAATTCACCGTGTTTTTCCTTAGGGTCAGCCATAGCCTTGGTGAAAACTAACTTGATCTTAGTCCCTTCATTATTAGTGCTGGCGCTGTCTAATATGGGCGCTGCCGGTGCCGCCGGCGTTAAGGTATTGACCACAGATTGGGCGGTAAAGTTCGCCAAAACCCCTCCATCGACCGCCAGCAAACTACCCCGGGTATAGGATACCGTTATGGTTTCCCCACCAGTTACGGGAGTGCTAAGGCTAAGGTTTATGCCCTTATCATTATTCTTATCCGCAGCAGCGGCAGTTACCGGATTATCCACTCCATTTACGCTTACACTGAATTCACCGTGTTTTTCCTTAGGGTCAGCCATAGCCTTGTTGAAAACTAACTTGATCTTAGTCCCTTCATTATTAGTGCTGGCGCTATCTAATGTGGGCGCTGCCGGTCTGGCGGGACCGCTATCCCCGCCGGTAGAACCAGCTACGGTAAAGGATATGGAGCGAGCTGTGCCTAGGGTATTACCATTATTGGCTTTAAGTCCGGCGGATACGGTCAAGGTATAAGTTTCCCCGGCTGCTAAAGATGAGTTAGGGGTAATATAGATGGTTCTCTTTTCACTATCATCCAGATAATTTCCCGCCCGCGAAACGGTAATTCCCACCGTACTTCCCGAGCTGCCGGCCAAAGAGAAACAGTTCTGGTTGTTTTCCCAGTTGTCCCTCACAACTCCCCTGTCAAAAACCATAACGATGGCCGGGGAGTTAGAAACGCCGGTGCTTCCATCAGCCGGAATAGAGCTAACTAGATTAAGGGGATTATTGCCGTCACCACCGCCGGTACCGGAACCGCGCGAAGTAGTTTCCAAATTAATACCTTTATCAAAGCTCGAGCCGGTTACATTTTGTACTGTATTTTGGATAGTAGCTTGTCCTAAGACTGAAATGATGGCATTCAGGGTTAGGGTACCCACCTTAGTACCACTAGGTAATTCGAGTTTGGCCCCGGCGGCCTTTTCTGTTACCTCTAATTTACTTATAGACCCTTCCCTAAGAACTACATTTACCTTAGCGGCAGCAACCTTTACTTGGTTGAAATTACCATCTAGGCTAATCTTAGCACCTTCCGCCACGGCTTCTGCTATAGTTACAGTCTCAAACCCTGGGCCGGAAATGGTAGTCTGTACCAAAGTTGCACCACTTTGCAAAACTACAATGGGGACGGCGGTTTTCCCGGAGGCCACTACCCTAACCCCTTCTTTGTTAATCGTAACCCGGGGCAGTATGCAGTCTTCCAGTTTTACGCTGTTGGCCCCGCCGCCTTTTATCGTACTGTTCCCCTGTACTTCTATCTTTTTAAGAACAACATCCCCTTCTGCTATGTCTTCCGATAAAACCAGATTGCCGTTAATCTTCAGATTCTGCAGGGTTACCCCTGCAACGCTGATGGTTACATCTCCGTTAATTACTTCCTGTTTGCCCGCATCCCCATAAGTGCCGGCTTTATCATACACCCGGCCGGTTTCCGCCGGGACCGGGATTGTTATTACGTTGTTAAGGGTTACAATGGCCTCAGCCCGCGAAATGTTCCGGCAGGCCTGGAAAGATTGATCGGGATAACCCTGCATGATGCCTTTTGCTGCGACCGCAGCTATAGCCCCCTTACTCCAAGCGGGAAAATCTGCGGCATCTATAAATTCATCCGATTGGCTGGTATCCGCAGGTATATTTAACTGGGCTATTCTCGTTATCATCACCGCGGCTTCCTGGCGGCTTATAGGCCCATAAGGACGAATAGTTCCGTCTCCATAGCCAGATATGTAAGCTGCAGCCTGGGCCCTTCCTATCTCGGTTATAAACCAATCATCACCGGATACATCCGTATAACTAACCGGCACAATATCAGTAAAACCGAATGCCTGATTAGTCAAGGCTATGAATTCTGCTCGGCTGATATCATTATCGGGCCTAAAAGTCCCATCTTCATATCCCTGGGCAAGCCCTTTATTAACCCATTCGTTGATGGTGGATGCAGCCCAATTGCCCGTAATATCGGATAATTGAACAGCGGTCTTCGCTGTTTCACTAGGGGCAGCTAATTCCTCCTGGGCTGCCGCAGGCAAAGTCAACCCAAATATCAGCATGAAAGCCAATACAAGCGAAATGGAATTGTTCATTAATTTCTTAATGCTATTCTTTTTTGTACGCATTTTCATCTAATTTACCTCCCAATCTTTAAACATCGCAGAATAATAGTGTCATCCCTATTTATTGCATAAGAATGAGTCCATCGTCCACCGGCGATAAAGACAATTATAACAAGATACTTCTTCATCTGCTGTCATTTCATCTTCATCGTCAGGCCTGAAATGGGGGCACCCTGCAGCAATTCGGGCCGCCGCTCTCCAGCCCTCCTTCCCCCCGGTAAACTCACGCTGGTTTTTCGCGTTAATCTTCCACATCAGCTATCACCTCCTCCAACAACAATGAATAATGAAAAGGGTGAGGCGTGGGATATTAGTATCTAGCCGCTATTCCTCACCATTCAGCCCTCCGACTTCAATCTTCTGTCTTCCGCTATGTCATTGCTATGAAAGGGGTTTTTAGACGCAGATTTACGCTGATCCTTCGGGCGCAGATGGGCACTGATAATATCTCAACCATTAAACAGCGGATGCCCTGACCCCTTTCGTTTATCGTGGTGCAGCTCTGCTGCATGATAATTCCCGGCACAGCGAGGAATCCTTACCTCCTGCTTATCAACATTTTTGCTAAATCCACCCGGCACGTTAATATGCCCGCAGCTGTGCCCTATTGCAAGTGTGCCACCTATCATTTTCCCGATAAACCAAAAGCTTTTTCTTCCCATCCAAAAGTACGCTTTTGACTTTTTCGCCCAGGATTAGAGCTTCATCTACCCCCAGCAACTCACCATCTATTGATTGCACTTCTTCTATATCGCTTTGCGCCAGGACCTCCCCTATAAGCATAACCTCCCCGGCCTCTTTCAGATGGGCCCTGCCTTGAAACCTTCCATCATTACCGCTCATCCTTAAGCCAATTCCGGCGAGGGCACCGATAATCCCCTGCCCAGTTCCTCCGTGTTCAGAAAGATGAACATTACACTCTGCCGCAGTTTTATAAGCTTCTTCTTTAGTTATTATTACCTCCTTGGCTTTAAAACCAAAACTCATTAAAACCCCGGCTTCCCTAATTTGTCTATAAACGGCTACACACAAACCGGGATCGGAGCCTGGCACACTGGTAGTACGCAGGAATTCACCCGCTGCTTTAATCACATCGGCATAGCATTCCTCATTAATATAAGCAATAAAACACATAGCGCTATTATGCGATGTATAGGGAATGTCCGGGTGCAATAAAAGCTGGTGACGGGTAACCGCTTCCGTCTCCCCCCAACCCCGGTCTTCAATAAGCCGGCGCAGGGCATTCGCAGAGCGACCAGTCGCCCCCATTTCCAGGCTATCGGTATCATCTATAGCAATATATGCCTTCACCTCTTATCCCCCCTTCGTCATTTCTTATTCACCTGGCGGCGCGCATTCCGCCACCATATAGAATCTTGTTAATAGTTTCATCAGATAATTCCATACCAAAGAATTCCTGATAGAAATACCTAGTTTCCCCCACCATATCTAGCTCCGTAAAATATTCCGGATAAAGGGTTTTAGCTGTCCACATGATTACCAAAGGTGTTTCGGGTGATGATGGGTGCCCCCAGCGGGATACACCACTTGGCAGATGGTAAACCCGCTTATTTTGTACGGCTTTTAGCGGAGCCCACTGTTTATTGTTTAAAATATAATCCACTACGCCTATGTCATTAACTAGAATCACCTCCGGATTCCATAGGAGTATCTGCTCCAGACTAGCAAAATACTTGCCTTCCATCTTTTTCACCTTCCCGGTAAGAGCAACATTTATCGCACCCGCTGCCTTCAGCCACTCACTGGAAAGGCTTCCCGCGATATCGGTTCGGGTGGCTTCATTGACGGAATGATACACCTTCACCCGCTGAGCGGATGGAACATGGGCAAGCTGTTTCTCTACCGCCTCCATACGATCCCGATAATACTTATTGTATTTTGTTGCCTTCTCACTGGTTCCCAAGGCCTTGGCAATCATATCCATGGCATATTGCTGTTCCTGCATATTTTTAAACTCAACCACCAGATAAGGTATATTGCTCTTGGCCATTTTTTCTGCTTCTGCCTCATTGCGGGCTGAATCAGGTTTGACAAAAACCACATCTGGATCGCACCTGACCAATTCCTCAATATTAATAGCCCCGCTTACTTTCGGCATAGGGACGTCTTTAATCCGGGGGTACATATTCGTTAGAATAATATCCCTTTTCGGTCCATCCACTGAAGCTACTATTTTATCCCCCTGTCCAAATAGGGCCAAAGCATAAACCGATTCCGGGCAAAGGCAAGCAACACGCTCCACCTGCGATGAAACCTTTACCTCACGCCCTAGACAATCAATCAGCGTGATAGTATCTTTATCGTTCCCCGAGCTCGTTTTACCTGCTTGGCCGCAACCACCGAGCAAAACTGCGCTGATTAATAAACATATCCCCAAAACCCAGCATAAGATTTTGCCGCTTTTTTTCATTGTCTTCCCCCTGTTCCTTAATCTACTTAGTGCTTATAGGTATAACCTGTTTCAGCTCACGCTGTTCATCAAAGGCGAAGGAAACGACCCGAGTATTGACACTATAAACTGACTCTAGGTTAACCTCGGACAAAGTCTCAGAGGGCCTCCCGATAGTTAAAAATCGGTGGTTGTTCATCAAGGCTACCCGAGTTTCGATATTGCTGTTCTCAAAATAAAAAGCATGATTGGGGAAATGAGTAGCCATTAAAACAGCCAATCCGGTTTCCCGCACCAGTTTTACTATAGTTTCCATGATAATTAGTTCATGTTTAAAGTCCAGATGAGCCGTGGGCTCGTCCATTACTATTAAAGATGCCTTTTGCGCCAAAGCCCGGGCTATCATAACCAACTGTCCTTCTCCCCCGCTTAATTGGGTATAGCGGCGATCGATAAGGTGAGGAATTCCCAAAACGGCCAAAGCCTCTTCGATGATAAAGGTATCGTCGGAAGAAGGTGCTTTAAACATACCTATGTAGGCCGCACGTCCCATCAAAACAATATCCCGCACCGTATAGGGAAAAGTTTTCTCGTGGTTCTGCGGGACATAAGCTATTTTTCTAGCGATAGATTCCGGCTGCTCAGTGTTAATATCCATCCCTTGCAGGTAAACACTTCCCTGCCCTAGCTTTAAAAGACCCAGCACACAGTCAAGCAGAGTGGTTTTGCCGCAACCGTTGGGACCTAATAGGAAAAAGATTTCCCCCGCGTTAATCTGAAAAGATATATCCTGCAATACATTGTGGTCGTTGTAGGCAAAACTCAGGTTTTTCACTTCAAGCAAAGGCATGGCTACCACCCGCCTCCTTTGGTCGATTTCAACAAATAGACGAAAAATGGCCCCCCCACTAAAGCAGTCAAAATACCCAGGGGTATTTCTGAACCGGTCAACATCCTGCCCAGGTTATCAACCAGGATAAGGAAGCAGGCTCCCAGCGACAAACTAGCAGGAATGAGGATACGGTTATCATTGCCTACCAGCATCCGGCCGATATGTGGTATGACTAACCCAACCCAACCGATTATCCCGCTCACACAAACGGCACCGGCAGTTGCCAGAGTTGCACAAACTATCACTATGCCCTTATTAGTCCTAGTGTTAATCCCCAGGGTCTGGGCTTCTTTATCTCCCATCGAAAGTACATTGATGCGCCAGCGCACGGCTAGCAAACCCATTGTTCCTATTAACATAGGAATAGTAGCTATCAGGATGTCCTCATAGCGAGCTGAGGCCAAGCTCCCCATAAGCCAGAATACGATACTAGGCAGTTCATTGCTGGGATCGGCCACATACTTAGTAAATGATATTAGAGCCGAAAATACCGAAGATACAATAGTTCCACCTAGAACTAACATGATAATCGGCGTAGTATTGTATATCCGGCCAATTAAAAAACTGACCAAGACTGCCAGGCTGCCGAAAGCGAAAGCAAACAAGTAGATAGAGGCAGTGGTGTTAAATAGTAATATAGCTAGCGCCGCTCCAAAACCCGCACCGGAAGTAACCCCTAATATCCCCGAACTTACCAAGGGATTGCGGAACAACCCCTGGAAAGCTGCCCCGCTCACAGCCAGGCAACCCCCCACCATAGCCCCCAAAATGGCCCTCGGCATCCGTATATCCCATACGATGGTCTGCTGTATTTGCTCCACGTCACAATTACTTAAGGTAAATTTGCACCATAGGATTTTAGCCACTTGGTCTATAGATATCGGGTATCTACCTAAGAAAAGGCTAATAAATATAAAGGCTAAAGGACCTATAAACAGCAAGCTGTATAGCGCTTTTTTTTTGATTTTGTACACCCCTATAAGACGAGTTCCCCTATAATTACCCCAGGCTTTCGCCCTTCTAAATTTGTTAGCTTCGGGGGAAGATTGCCCCATCGCTGCGCTCCCCGCAATGACATAACACCCGGTCTTTCCAGGCATGGCCCATATCATTCCAAGCGCAGCCGTCATTGCTATGAAAGGGGTTTTTAGACGTAGATTTACGCTGACCCTGCGGGCACTGATGGATGCCAATAATATCTTAACCATTAAACAGCGGATGCCCTGACCCCATTCGTTTATCGTGGTGCAGCTCTGCTGCATGATAATTCCGAGCGTAGCGAGGAATCCCCCCGCAAAGCAAACCACCTAGGGGAAGTTTGCTTGCAACGGTATCTAGTCGCTATTACCACCCCACGCCTCACGGCTCACGCCTAGGGAATGGCATCATTAAACTAATACCTCCGTAACTAGCCCCTTTTTCTGAGCACTATATATCCCGCTACGGCTACCAAGCCTGCTACTATAGCCACTAGGCTGCCGGATTTCTGTTCCCTTTGTTGTTTATCGGAGGACAAAGGTTCTCCCCCAACTTCGGTCTTATCCGCATCTAGGCTATCTTTCTCGGCTGCCTGGTTATGCTCGCCCTCATTCTCATCTTTTATCCCGGCAGTCGGATTCTTTTCCGCAACTGTAGCTGTACTTTCTCCGCTAGCAAGCTTAACGGTTTCCTCCTTAGTTACTGCCGGCGCAGGAACCCCGACTTCCTTATTTGCATTATTATCCTCACCGGGTAATACTGCCACAGTTCCTACCGGTAAATCATTCTTGGGGGGGATAGGCTCATTTTTTTCCGTTACAGCCACTCCCGCGGTCACAAAACTTAGCTTAACCTCATGCCCCAGACTGGTCCCATTCTTTGCTTGCAGTTCGGGCGAAACTTTCACCGTGTATTCTATCCCTGGTTTAAGTTTCTCCAACGGACGTATAGTTATATCCCTGCGTTTTTCATGCCCTTCGGGTGTTTGGTCGTCTGCCATAATAACCTCAATAGGAATCTTAGCGCCACCCCGCTCTATAAGAGAAAAACAGGTCTTGTTTTCTTCCCTTATTGATAAATAAATAACATTCTTGTTGAATGTAAGCTTGATATCCCCGGTCAAAGATACATCCCGGGCGCCATCAACCGGAGCCGAATAATCCAGTCCGAGAGGAACACTCCTGCCCCCTCCGCTGCCATCCCCGGAATCCTCCGCCCACACAGCCGTTGTTATCAGCACGCAACTAAGGAGCAAAAACATTATCAGCATCATGATCTTGGTTTTACCACCGTTAGTACTAATCACAGTAATTCCCCCTTCTTATTGGCCTTTCCCAACCTACTAAACCTATTTTAACCTCTGGCAACTACTTGTCTTTTGGAATGAATCCCTAGTGCCATAATTGCTTGTTTTACTCCTGAAAACCCTTTCGCAAATAATAAAGTCCGGCACGAAGAAGTGTCGAACTATACAAATGCCGGTGTACCCGAACATATCGAAAGGCGAACTACGAAAAGCAGTTCGCCCCTTTGGCTATAAGCTTCTCCTTTCCTATAGGGAGGCATGCCCGTTTCCCGGCACACCCTGACGGCTTGCTAACCTTGGCAGATACTTTAGGTTTTACAAGCTCGGAGCATATTTTATTGTCTACTCTATAATACAACATATATCGCGATATTCCTGCATGATTTTTATAACATATCGGACTAATTTATACAATTCAGTATCGCAAATTACCTTTTCATCGTTGCTTTTGACCCCTGACCATGGGGGTTAATATGCTAGCCCCTTAGAAAGCAAAGCCCCTTAGCGAAGCGTTGCCGAAGACATCATAGGTTTTTATGGCCATACAGTATTTCTCCTGTTTAGGCAGCAATATGCTTAACTGTAAGGGCAGGGGTAGGCTATAATCGGGTTTTTCCCTCAGAACTTGCAAATGCGAGGAAAAACTACCGTTGTAGTTTAGGTCTAGCTCCCAGTAATCAAGGTATCTTGCCGTGTCCTGATTATCTGGAGAAATGCCCAAGCGGATCATGACCTGATTTTGGTCATAGGATGATACCACCGGCACTATTAACTCTAGTATGCCTTGGTTGTTTCCCACGGTTTCCTTATGATATATTTCCATAACCCGGAAAGGGCGTGCTTTTCTCCTCAGCAAACGATAACGGCTGCTTTGCAGAGCTATCTGGCTAATATCACTGCTTATCCATAATCTATCCATTTCTTCACAGGCCTCCGCTGTAGTCCCAGAGCCGGCATAAAAATCCGCTACCAAATCACCGGGTTCGGAAGCTGCAGCTATGATTCTTTTTATTAAAGCTACGGGTTTTTGGGTGGGGTATTTCAAGTTCTCTGATGCCGTGGGGCTTAGTATCTTGTTTATATCAGTCCACCAGTCCTGTAATAGGGCGCCTTTAGGGCTTAATTTATATTTTTCGCCCTTGACCCGGGTAAGCCCCCTTTGTAAGGTGCCCTTAGTATAAGGCCGGTATTGGGGATTAAAGGTATATTCTTTGCCCCGGCTATACCAAAGGATCTGATCATGCTTACGATGAAAATGCCTCTTTGCCCCGCTTCCTCCCCCATAACACCAGATAATTTCGTTGATAAAGTTATCCTTACCGAAAATCTCATCCAGCAATATCTTTACATAATGGCTACTATGCCAATCCAAGTGGACAAAGATACTTCCCTGCTCCGAGAGCAAGGTTTTCATAAGTTGCAATCTTCCATATAATCTCTGTAAATAACTGACTAAATCCTCATCTCGATCGGTGAAGGCCGACCTTGCTATGAATTGCTTCCGGCCTTGCTTTTCTACACTAATCCTAGAATTATAGTTACTCTTGCTCAGGAAAGGCGGATCTATATAAATAAGGTCTATTTTCTCCGCATAACCTAGTTGTAGTAAATATTCCATCACTTCCAGATTGTCTCCTAAGAACATATTGTTCAATAAAGCGGTGTCCGCTGATTGTAAATAGGGTTTTTCACCGAACAGATTATTGCTTTGGAAAATCGGATTAGGGAAAATGCTTTCTGTCCTAATGCTATATTCGGGGATTTTCCCCTTTGTTTTGTCCCCCTTGCCCTCCCACTGTAAACTAACCCCAGAAAAAGCCTCCATCGAGCTATCCCCTTCTATATGTTGTAAATATAATTTGTCCTTACTCGCCCTATCTTGCCATGCTTTCATATCCCTAACCTACCGTGCCCTAAGGATAAGGAGAAAACTTCATTTTACATTCTACCATAGAAAAAGCTCTGCTTCTGCAGAGCTCATCAAGTGCTTCGGTTCATTTGGTAATCTGTTAACGGGCCTAGATTCAGGCTAAAGCGGGCATATTTATATCATGCTAACGCAAAACGGAATTTATTCGAACAAGATTATCCGGGGTAAAAGCCTGTTCAGTATCATAATACCATCCGGTGATGGGAACTAGAAGAAACAAAATCATGGCTACTAATACTATCACTAATATATTGTTTCTCATCATTTCACCTTCCTTATTCTTCCCTGCGACCTAGGCTGCAACCTTTTACAAACGATTAACACTGATATTATCCGAAAAACCTAAAAATCCGCGCAAATCATGGTTAAT
>CAYRCG010000026.1:0-11286 GCA_964422685.1 uncultured Syntrophomonas sp.
TCGCTACCCCGCTATTTTCATCGTTATTTGCGCTGAACCCGCTCAGCATGGGGGTAGTATAAAAACGTGAGGCGTAAGGGAAGGAAAAGAGTTTCCGCAGTGGAGCCAAGCCTAAATAAAAAAACGGGGGTAAAACCCCCGGCTTATTTATTCTTATAAAGCGGCAATCACTTCATCGGGAATAGACATATTAGTATAGACATTTTGCACATCGTCGTGGTCTTCTAATAGCTCTATGAGTTTTATAATCTTTCCCGCCATATCAACATCATCGATCTCAACGGTATTTTCGGGCAACATTACTATGTCCGCTTCTTCCAAGGGAAGATTCTCTTTCTCCAGTACGTCCTTCACCGGCATAAAACTTTCCGGCAGAGTCAGGATTTCATAATCTTCGTCTTCCTCCCGGATATCCTCGGCACCCGCCTCCAAGGCCATCAACATCAATTCTTCTTCATCCATTGTTAACTTGTCCTTTTGGATACTTATAAAGCCGGTTCTTTTGAACATCCAGGCTACACATCCACTTTCACCTAAATTGCCATTATTTTTTGAAAATAGATGCCTGATTTCGGAAGCGGTACGGTTGCGGTTATCGGTAGCTATTTCTAGCAATACCGCTATTCCTCCCGGGGCATAGCCTTCATAAATTATTTCTTCAATAGCATCACTGTCTATTTCACCGGTGCCTCTTTTTAGGGCCCGATTAATGTTCTCGTTGGGCATATTTATCGCTTTGGCTTTTTGGATAGCTAATTTTAATTTAGAATTACTTTCCGGGTCATCACCGCCACCAGTACGTACGGCAATTGTTATTTCTTTGGCTATCTTGGTAAACTCTTTTCCTCTTTTCTCATCCGAGCGAGCCTTTTTATGTTTGATGTTTGCCCATTTGGAGTGTCCAGCCACTAGTTTTACCTCCCTTTGATCTTAATCTCTTTACAAATCCGATAAATTCAAAATGAGGTGGTATCCCCATGTTTACCATATCCCTGGCAGCATTTTACTGCTGTTCTCGGCATATTCCCTATATTCTTCGCCGAAGTGTTCCAGGAGGAATTCTTCCTCTATATTAATACGATAAACTATGGCTGGAATAACTGCAAGTAAGGTCAACAAAAGGGCCGCTCCGGAATTAAAGATACAGGAAAGAGATAAAACGCTTAAAAAGGCGCTTAGGTAAAGGGGATGCCTAATCGTGCGATAAGGTCCTTCTTTAATTAAACTATGTTCTTCATATAGTGCTACCCGGGGATTATAAAACGCACCCAGGCTAATAATAGCCCGATAACGGACTAACACATTCATTAAGAATAAAACAAAGCCCAGAATAACAATCCCCGGCTCTAATTGGAAAAACCTAGTGTACTTAAATTCTAGAAAATCAAATAAGGCTACAAATAATACCAGCATAGAGGATAACTGCAAAAAAGGATAAGATCTTCGATCATCGTCTTCCACCACTAGACTTTCCGGTTCGCGGTAAAGGATAGTTTCAATTATTGCCCAGGAAAAATAAAGGGCAAAAAAGCCTATTATAACCCAAAAATCAAAAGGAGGTAATTGCCGATAAGCAACATAACCGATATAGGCAAAGACCGCCAAAAAAATCAGCATACGAATAGCCACGTTCCGCTTGCGAGAACTCAAGTCACAATTCCTCCTATAATACAAGATATAACTTAAATTTATTTTACCCTGAATTCGGAGGGGATTTTGGGTATAGGTGGCATGTTGCGCTTATGCCAACTGCGAGCCATCATGGCCTCGATTCTCTCGGTTAGTCCAAAGTCCCCCGCACCTTTATCAAGGTAATCATCTAATTCTTCATAACTGAATCCCATTTCCTCCTCGTCAGTCTGCCCTGACCATAAACCACCGGAGGGGACTTTATTAACTATACTCGGTGGCACAGCCAGGAACTCCGCTAGTTCGTAAACCTCCCTTTTCAGTAGATCTCCTAACAGTTGCAGATCAACTCCGGAGTCCCCGTGTTTGGTAGTATAACCTACGCTCAGTTCGCTTTTGTTGCTGGTACCTAAAACCAGATAGTTTCTGGCTTGGGCTGAATAATAGAGGGCTATCATTCTGAGCCTTGCCTTTATATTACCTCGTAGCAGTTTACCCTTTAGCCCTTCTAATTTAAGATAGGACTCAAACTGGGTTGACAGGAGATTATAGGCGTTATCCAAATCAATAACCCGATAGTCAATGTTATACTTTTCCACCAATGCCTGACTATCCATACGTTCGGCTATGCCACTTTCGCAGGGTAATAATAAAGCCATGCATTTATCGGGGAAGGCTTTCTTAGCAATAATGGCCGCTACCGCCGAATCGACCCCGCCACTTACTCCTAAGACAAGTCCTAGGGCTGCTGCATCCTGCACTTTCTGCCGAGACCATCCCACCAAATAATCCACTATAGCTGCGGGATTCATTCTCCCAACTCCTCCTCTAATCAAACAATTCGGTCGACATATATTTCTCTGCCCCATCGGGTGCGATAGCCAATACTTTTTGACTCGCAGTCATATCCCGAGCCAGGCTCAAAGCCGCAAAAACTGCCGCCCCCGATGATATCCCCAATAGCAAAGCTTCCTTCCTAGCCATCTGCCGGCAAGTTTCGATGGCATCCTCATCGCTAACAGGAATTATCCGGTCAACCAATTCTATATTCAACACCGGCGGTATAAATCCTGCCCCAATTCCTTGAATTTTGTGAGTTCCTGCCGATTTTCCACTTAGAACCGCGGATTTTGCCGGCTCGACCGCTACGATTTTTACATGCGGCAAGGATGATTTTAATGCCTTGCCTATTCCCCCCAAGGTTCCGCCGCTCCCTACCCCAGAAACAAAAGCGTCTAGTTTGTAACTCATTTGCCGCAGAATTTCCTGGGCTGTCGTTATTTCGTGGCTCTCTGCATTATCCGGGTTTTCAAATTGACTCACCAAAAAGTAACGGGAATCGCTCTCGGCCAACTCACGGGCTTTCCGAACCGCCCCGGGCATAGCTTCCTCGGCTGGGGTTAAAAGCAGGTCAGCACCGTAGGCCCTCAAAATCTTCTTTCTTTCCTCACTCATATTTTCCGGCATTACTATAAGCATTGAATACCCCTTGATAGAAGCGGCCATGGCCAATCCTATGCCGGTATTGCCGCTGGTTGCTTCTAAAATAATCGCATCCTTTTTTAAAGCGCCTCGTTCTTCAGCTTTTTCAATCATATATAGACCGGGGCGGTCTTTGATGCTTCCTCCGGGGTTGAACCCTTCTAGTTTGACATATACCTCGGCCTGACCAGGTCCCAGCATATGATTTAATCTGACTACCGGTGTCTCTCCGATTAGTTCCAGCACATTATTCGCTACCTTCATCAATCTGCCTCCTTTTTAGCGGAACTATCTCCATATTCCCCCAAGCAGCCATATCTTCACCCTGTATCAGCAACGCTCCGGTCACCCCCTGAATATTCTTAGCATAATCTATCGCCGTTATTAGATCATCCCGGCTTTTTACCAGATTCCCTGCTTGGGTGGCGACTGCATCAGCTAACTCTGCCGGGTAAGCCTTGATAACTGCAGCATCGGCCTTCCCGAAGCTGATGCCCGGACCTACCGTAGCGGAGGAAGTGCAAATCCCTAAAGGGCTTTCCCTCGCCAGCACTTTGATGCCTATTTTGTAAGTAAAAGGAGAAGGGCCGGCAAATATGGCTATGACCCTATCACTAGCAGTGCTTAGGTATATATCTCCCCCGTTTTCCACCATCACTTCACAGGCTCGGTTAGCTAAGACTTTCCCTAAGCTCTGGGCAATAGCACCGGCAACCGCGGCCATGGGACCTACTCCGGCTTTTGCCGCCGCGGCAGCCATACGGCAAACGATTTCCGGTGCTCCGGGAATAAGCGGAATAGGGGTAAAACTGCTCATAAAATGGGGGCATTCTTTTATATAATCTTCTAGCTGCCGCCTCATGCCTAATAATTCCGTACGACATAATGCCAAAAGGCTATTGCTATAGCTTTTTCGGTCTACGGCAATAGCCAGATCAGATTCCTTAATTTTGAGGGGGAAGTACTGGAGATCCTTCGCCCTATGCAGAAGACGATAAGTTCTATCCCCATAACCGTTGTTTGCTTTATTCTCCATCTGCTGCTTTACACAGCCTCCTTGATTTCAAAATGCAGCTTTATCGCCCGGGTAGGACAACAATCCAAACACATGCCACAGACCACACATTTGGAGTTATCAAAAGATACTAACATACTTTCCCGATCGATGGCTAGGGCGTTAGTAGGGCAGAACGAAGCGCAGGCCCCGCATTGTATACAAATATCCTCTTGCCAAAGCACGGTTTCGCTGAGGGGCTCGACTATAATACCCAGGTTTTTAAGAAAGGCTATGCCCCCCTCATATTTTTCTCTTTCACCTTCCATTTCCACCACTAAAAAACCCTCTTTTTGCGGGTTGATATCCGCTTTCAATATATTGACTATCAAATCATAGTTTTTTATCAAACGATATACTACCGGCTGTTCTGTTTGAATAGCGGTAAAATAGCAAACAACCTTATTTTTCATACTAATCCCTCCTGTTCCGGCCGTTTAAAAAGACTTCACTGGGATTGCGCTCCGGGATAGATTTGAATTCTATATTAGCCTCTGCCGAAGGAAGCATGGCCACCGGCCTAGTCAGCTCAAATTCTCCCTTTCGTATCCATTCCTTAAGAAGACTAGCAATCCTTCGCGCCCGGGGATAGCTGGACTGGGGCGTTGTCACGATTTCCTTGCCATTAACCGTTATTTTCCCACTTTTCAATTCTTTGAAATTAGCGAAACCCAAATCTATGGGTTTGGAATAAGGATAGCCTTCATTAAAATCCACTACCGGACATAGTATATCCTCATCTTTTACCAGGGTATAGTGGAGCATCTCTTCGTTCAGTATAGGTATGGGTATACCGATTCCCACCGCCATAGTTGCCCCATAGCCGATAAAACTCAAACCTACCAACCAGTCGGGATTCATCTGCTTAAGGTCGCCGATTACGGCCAAGGTACCCGCCGGAACTTGAGGCACCCCATTTTCACCCCTTAAGACATTAGGATGGTGTTGGGTTCCGTTCCAAGCCACATAACCAACTCCACCTCCCAGGAATATCCTGGTGCCGATACCGATGGTCTTATAGTGGGGGTCATTAAGCAAAGGGCTTAATTGGCCGGAAGTAGAGTAGCTGGCATTGCCCAGCCGCGGTTTAAGGATACCCATATAGGTATATAGGGTTCTGTCTCCGAGGTTCACCGCACAATTATAGTTTTGATAAGCGTTGCGCGGGTTAAAGATATAAGCCTCGTTGAGATCGGCCAAGGTAATAATTGTATCAACTTTTTTATTGGGGTAACAATCGGTTCCATAAGCGGTTGCTTCCAGGCGGATTTCCTTACCTGCTACCAAATCGTGGATTACATGCCCCCCGCCATAGGTAAACCTTCCCGGAAACACCTTATTTTCCGGATCGAAATCCGGTAATTGGCCTGCCCCGATATAGGCATCCACCGCAGCCAGACCGCCATAAGCCTCTACCCCGTTTAACCAGACTTTCTTCATCTTTATCCTAGGCCTAGAATGCCCGAAATTAAGAAAAGCACCGGAAGAACACATAGGTCCAAAAGTTCCGGTTGTTACCACATCTATTTCTTCCACGGCCTTAGCCATGCCGTTTTCCTCCACATAGTCTATAACTTCCTCCGCGGTTACCACCACCGCTTCTCCCCGCTTTATACGGGCGTTGATTTCCTCATAGCTCTTTTCCATTTTCATTCTATCTCCCCCCTGTTAACCTTTGGGCCGTTAATACGGCTTGACGCGCATCTTCGGAATAGGCATCGGCCCCGATATGATCAGCGTATTCCTGGTTTAACACCGCCCCACCAACCATTATTTTGCACGGCATTCCCCGGGCTTTTACGCCCGAGATCACCTCCTGCATACGTGGCATGGTAGTAGTCATTAAAGCACTCAAACCGATAATATCCGCCTTTTCCCTTTCCGCCAATTCCAATATGGCTTCGGCCTTTACATCCTTTCCCATATCCAAAATTTTGAAACCATAATTCTCCAGCAAAATAGCTACGATATTCTTGCCGATATCATGGATATCTCCCTCTACTGTTGCCAAAACTATAGTTCCTTTGTTTTCCTCTATTGCAGTATCCATTCGTGATTTGACCAAAGAAAAGGCTTCTTTCATGCTTTCTGCCGCTAGCATTAACTGGGGCAGGAAATATCTTTTCTGTTCATATAATTCCCCCGCCTCTTCTATCCCGGGTATAAGTCCTTTATTAACTATCTCTATCGGGGCTATCCCTTCTGGTCCAAGGGCTATTTGCACCTTTTCTAAAAGCAACTCTTTATTCCCCTGCAAGACTCCTTGGCTGATTGCCTCCAGCAGAGAGGCAGTTTCGGGAACCAGTTGACCTTTTTCTTCTTCCTGTTTCCTTACCTTCCCCTCGGCAGATCTTTCTATGGAATCTGTTGTAGTAAACCTAGTCCCGCCTCCCAGTAACTCGGGAATGTTACATTGCCGGCAAACAGGATGGATAAATCGGCTAGAGATTCCCGCCTCCTGACTTTTATCCGTTTTATAGTCCTTGTACTTATCAATAAAGGCAATAGAATTAAGGTCACGATTAAGCAAAACGGCAGCGGCTCTGGTCGCATCCATCATCCTACTTTCAAAGGGGTTCATTATGGGCAAATCCAACCCGGCGGCCCATGCCATAGCTAAATAGCTAGAGTTTAATAGCTCGCGGGCAGGCAAACCGTGGGATACATTGCTTACCCCCAAGACCGTTCCCACATGCATTTCTTCCTTTACTGCCCGCAAAGCCCTCAGAGTTTCATAAACCTGGGGTTGTTCCGCACTAGCGGTCTTAACCAGACAATCTATATATATATCTTCCTCCCGCAAGCCATACTCCCGAGCTTTTTCGTAAATCTTTCGGGCAATCTTTACCCTATCCTCGGCCTGCCCGGGGATTCCATTCTCATCCAGACATAGCCCTAGTACTGCCGCACCATATTTTCGGGCTAAGGGAAGGACGATTTCCAATTGTTTATCTTCCCCGGTGGTAGAATTAATCAAAGGCCTACCGACAAAAGCTTGTAAACCCTCCTCAATAGCCGAAGGATCGGCGGAATCTAGGGCTAGAGGGACATCGACGGCTGCCTGTATAGCTATAACCGCTTCCCTCATGGCCGCGGCTTCATCTATCCCCGGTACTCCCATATTTACATCCAGGATAGGCGCGTCCGCTTCCACCTGTTTTCGCGCTTCTTCGACTACCATCTGCATACGGCCTTCTTTTATATCCTGGGCTAATTTCTTACGTGCGGTAGGATTTATCCTTTCCCCGATGAAAGCAAGCGGTTTCCCTTCCCCCAGAATTACTGTTTGGCTGCGTGCAGCCAGGGCTCTGATACCGGGAATGCTTCTTTTTTGGGGAGAAAGCCTTCGCAGGGTACCGGCGATAGCCTTTATGTGTTCCGGGGTTGTGCCGCAGCAACCACCGATTATATTGGCTCCGGCATCCCGCAATTTCAAGGCATATTCTGCCATTTCCTCCGGGCTGTCCGGGAAGATGGTCCTTCCTTCAACCAACTGGGGCAAGCCGGCATTGGGCTCTACCGATAAAAATATGTTACTGTAACGGCCCATTTCTTCTATTATCGGCAGTAATTCCCGGGCACCTCCGGAACAATTAGCTCCGATAGCCAGGGGCTGCAAAGCCTCCAAAATAACCAGAGCGGTAAGAGGGTCAGTCCCCATCAAGGTCCTTCCCCCAGGTTCAAAGGTCATATGGGCTATAACCGGCAGACGGGTATAGGAATGGGCGGCAATCAACGCCGCTCTCATTTCCCCGATGTCGGTCATGGTTTCTATCGAAAGTAAATCAGCCCCGGCTTTTTCACAGCTTTGCATTTGCTCCCCGAAAACGGCATACAGTTCCGCAAAGCTAGTGTCGCCGAAAGGTTGCAACATTTTGCCACTGGGACCTATGGAGGCGGCAACCAGAGCCTTCCCCCGGGTTCCGGCACGGGCTATTCTGACCGCTTCAGCATTTATTTCTGCGGCCCGTTCTTGCAGCCCATATTCCGCTAGCTTAAAGCGATTCCCCCCGAATGTGTTGGTTTGGATGATATCTGCTCCCGCTTCCATGTACTGATAGTGGATATCCTCCAAAAGCCCCGGATTATTGACCCCGAATAGCTCCGGACATTCACCCGGAGCCATTTCCTTTTCCTGCAACATGGTCCCCATCGCCCCATCCAGGATAGCAATTCTTTTTAGAAGAATATTATGTAATTTCATTTTCACAAAACCCTCCAACCTAAAACGCCATTAAAAAAGCCCCCATATAAGAGGGCCGTTATCTATCCCCTCTCATCTGCCAGGATCCCCCTGCAGGATTTGGCACCATACCTTTTAGGCGGTTGCCGGGTTTCATCGGGCCAGTCCCTCCACCACTCTGGATAAGAGCAAAAAATATTATAATTATAAATGATAAGGGCTATTTTCTAATTTTTCTTATACCCCATCCTTATTATTAAGACTCATTTCTTTCGATTCGTCAATAGCAACCTCGGGAGAAGTTTCGGCTGTACTTTCCGTCAACGCCACCGGCTCCTTTTTTGCCGGTGCCTGCTTTTCATCAAAGTTTATAGCCTCTTGAAATTCTTTTTGTACCCCGGTGGTAGCCTTTTTAAACTCCCGGGCGGCTTTTCCCATAGATTTTGCTACTTCCGGTAATTTACCCGGTCCCACCACAATAAGAGCAACGATTAGGATTAGAATCAACTCCCAGGGTCCTATATTCCCGATAAAAGCAAACATTATTACACCCCGCTTTCAGCCTAGAAAAACATAAGTGCCGCTGCTTTTATATTTTACTTGTCTTCGTCAAGATTAGCAAACCTTTTCAGAAAATAACAAAAGCCAGCAATATACTGGCTTTTGCAAGGTTTATGTTTTTTTGCGTCCCATTCTGCCATATTCCCAAAAGAGATTATACTATTTGGGGAATGGCGTTACCTTAGTTCGGTTGGCACAAAGGCATCAACCAATCCTATGACAAAGGCTGCCAGCAAACTACCCAATAAGGATACCGAAAGGAAAGTGGGAATTATAAATTGGGCCAGGTAAATAACAACCGCAGCCGTAATAAAACCTACAAAACCACGATTCCGGGGTGATATCCGCTCACCAAGTATGGCCTCGGCGGCATAACCAAGCAAAGCAATTACAATGGCCGCGATTAAGGCTCCGGTAAACCCTGCCACACTAATTCCCGGCAATAAAAACCCCACCAGTAGCAAAACCAGAGCAGATACAACAAAACGTACTATGGCACCGATCATAGTAATTTTAAACCTCCTTTAAACAGCATTTTCAACTCTTTGATTATGATTAGTAGAAAAGCAAGATACTATACCAGCTAAACAAAATTTCTTTAAATAAATCAAAGGGTTTCATCCCGGACTTGACGAAAAATACAACAATAGGAAAGATGGGATGAAAATGCTGGCCAATTTCTATACTTTAGTTACCTCCGGGGTAGAGGCTAAACCCGTTAAAGTTGAAGTAGATATTCAAAGCGGTGCACTACCCGGCTTTGATATTTCCGGTTTAGCCCAGGCCTCGGTTAAGGAATCCCGCGAACGGGTACGTTCGGCTATTAAAAATTCCGGTTTTAGATTTCCTAACCGTAAAATTATTATCAACCTAGCCCCGGCGAATTTCAAAAAGGAAGGCAGTCACTTTGATTTAGCTATTGCTTTAGGGATATTAGCTGCTTCGGGGCAGTTGGAAATTATTCAGAGCCAGAAACATTATTTTGCGGCAGAACTTTCTTTGGATGGGGCTTTGCGTCCCATTTCAGGAGTGTTGCCGATGGTTTTGGAACTACTGGAAAAAGAGGCCGATTCCCGCTTCGTAATACCACAAGCCAATAGTCAGGAAGCCGGCTTAATAAGCGAAATATGCTCTCTGCCCGCCGGCAACCTAGCTGAGGTTTGCTGCTATTTACAAGGTGAATTAACATTGCCGGCAGTATCCCCTACAGAATGCATACCGACTTCAACCCCGGATAACATACCTGATTTTGCCGACGTAAAAGGTCAGGAAATGGCTAAAAGAGCCTTATTAGTAGCTGCCGCAGGCTTACATAATATACTTTTAATCGGCCCGCCGGGAGGCGGAAAAACCATGCTAGCCCGCCGTGTACCGGGGATAATGCCGGAAATGAGCCGAGAAGAAATATTGCAAACAACCCGGGTATATTCCGTAGCCGATCTATTGAGTTCAGAACAACCTTTAGTATTTAACCGTCCCTTTCGGGCCCCGCATAAGAACGCCTCCAGCGCGAGTATAGTCGGCGGCGGCCGCATACCCCGGCCGGGAGAAATCAGCCTGGCCCATAACGGTGTGCTTTTTCTGGATGAATTGCCCGAATTTAGCCGCGATGTATTGGAGGCCTTGCGTCAACCCCTGGAAGATAAAGTAGTGACTGTAGCCCGCTCCCAGGCAACCTTTAGTTATCCGGCCGATTTCAGCCTGATAGCTTCTATGAATCCCTGTCCATGCGGAAATTTTGGTTCTGATTTGGAATGCCGTTGTACCCCTTTGCAGATACAACGTTACCTAGGAAGGGTTAGCGGTCCTTTGCTCGATCGGATGGATTTGCATGTGGAGGTTCCGCGGGTGAAATATGAGCAGCTTCGGGATAGGGAAAGCGGGGAAAGCTCTGCCGTAATGAGGGATAAGATTACCCAAGCGCGAGAAAGGCAAAAAAAACGCTTTAAGCGCCATAGAATAAACCTTAACTCGCAGATGAGGCCGGCAGAGGTCAAAAGGTTTTGCCGTTTGGATGCAGCATCAGAAATGCTGCTTAAGGATGCGTTTGAACGGCTAAGTATGAGCGCCCGGGCCTATGATCGTATCCTTAAGGTAGCCCGCACTATCGCTGATTTGGAAAAATCAGATGATGTTTTACTCCCTCATATTGCCGAGGCCTTGCAGTACCGCAGCCTAGACCGGAAATATTGGCAAAGCTGAGTCGGTATTTAATGTGAGGCGTGATAGGATAAGCAGCCGTAGCAAAGCAGCAATTGCTATGTTCCAGGAGGAATAATGCACCGTTGTACGTCCCCGGGGGAAAGATTGCTACGTCACTGCCTGTCATTGCAGGGAAAGAGGTTTCAAGACGCAGATTTACGCTAACCCTTCGGGA
>CAYRCG010000026.1:11386-17618 GCA_964422685.1 uncultured Syntrophomonas sp.
TGATGTACACTGATAATAAACAGCAGATGCCCTGAGCCTTTTCGTTTACCGTCGTGTACATAGTGCGTAAAATTTCCGGGCGCAGCGTAGAATCTTCTCCCATTAGTAAGAAAGCTTTTAAAAACACTTATTTTGTGAGAGAATGGTTTTATTAAAATAAGCTGGAGGTTTCCATATGTTGTTTAGTTTGCTTGGTATTACTTTCTTTATTGCCCTTCTCGTTGCTTTCGTTACCGCCCGTTTATTTCGCCAGCCATTAGAGGCTATCCTCAATAGGCTTATACCGGAAGATATTAACCGAGCCTGGCAGCGCTACTTAGAATTTGCCATCTATGTGGTAGGTATATCCAGCGGAGTGAGGATTTGGGAGCTGGAAAAATATATAACCCCCCAGATGTACGGGGATAAAACCCAGCAGATTATTGCCCTGAACGCCGATCGTTGGGCCCTAGAGATATATAGGACTGTCATAGGTGCCCTCAGTGGAATTGCCTGGATGCTTTTGGTATTCTTTTTAATCGCCCTAGTAGCTTATGTTATCGTGAGAATATTCGAAGCAAAAAGCAAATAGCTAATAGACAATTGGTTTAGCATCTGCTATTCAATCCTAAAACGGAGGAAAAGCTGTATTATGAGGAATACCAAAGCGTGGAAAACATTCTGGAAAATCTGGTGGATAGGGTTAATTATTCTAGCCATCGCCGCTTTTCTGGATACGTTTGTAAAATAGGGTTCGGTAATCATGAATGTCGGCACTACTTTATTAATTTGCATCCTTCCTTATACCTTTTGGTTAGCCTCTGGTAGTGTTTGAGGCCCTCCTTGGCCATTGTAATGTTCTTATCACTTAAATCCCTCATAATTGCAACCGGGTTCCCTATGGCTACTTTGCGCGGCGGTACCGCACGACCATTAGGGAGCATACTGCCTGCGGCCAAAATGCTTTCGTTTCCTATTTCGCATCCCGCAGAAACGATTGCCCCCATCCCTATCACAACATATTCATTTATTAAGCAAGGACCATGAACTATGGCACCGTGCCCTATAAGAACATTATCACGAATAATAGCCTCACTATCGAGGTCAACGTGAATAACACAATTATCCTGCACATTGGAACCCGCACCGATTACTATCTTGCCAAAATCGGCCCGAAGGACGGCGCCGGCGGAAATCAAGCACCCTTCCCCTAAGGTGACATCGCCGATAATGACTGCATCGGGATGCACGAATGCAGATTCCGGTACTAACGGTCTTTTCCCCTCGAACTCATATAGCGGCATGGGACAACCCCCTCACTTTAAATTAAGGCTCCCTAAAAATGATTTTTTCTTTTCCCGCCTTGTCTTTCGTTATAGGTATTCACTTTTTCGGTCGAGCGAATGAATCTCGCTATTCCAACGCGATATTTAGGTCGAGGCTCCCGCCCGCCCCGCCAAATTGTATCACCAGGGTCTCTACCATAGCGATCAGGGAGACCATGTTTTTCCCATTAATAAGGGTGGGAGGGGTAATATCCACTAAGGTACCCATTTCCTCGAGATTGCTGGCACTGTTTCCCGCAACCATGTTAGCTAATTCGCAAATAGCACTCCTGGGCATAACGTCGAACTGGGTGACCGGCATACCCCCCATCATGGCAGAGGCTATATGGCGGGCCGTAGTTTCATGCATGGATAGGACTACATTCCCTTTCAAACCACCTACCAGTCCGATTATGACATTAACCTCGTGCTCGGTTTGTAGCCTTTCTCTTTTACTCAGCCCGGTTCTTTTTATATCTTGCATACCTAACATAGTGCAAACATTTAGCAGGGCATTTATAAAAGGGTTGATATATTTAATATCCACTATTTTTTCCCCTCCTCCACCGCTACATTAATTTTTACCAGACCGGCATCTGTTTGCAATAATACAGAACTGGAATTAAGCCGCACGTTAAACATACTCAGTTCCTTTCCGGCAAAAACGCTAGGGGGGGTAAGGCGTAGATTCAACCCACGATTATTATTGTTAATATCGGTAATGGCATTACCGCTAATAATATTCCCCAGTTCAGCCCCGGATAGCAATACTTCCTCTTCCGCAAATTCCCGGTAGCTTTCCCCGGTCAGTGTGGAAGCGATATGTATAGCTGTTTCACCGGTCATATCCATTATAAATCTGCCTTTCCATCCCCCGGTGAAACCGATAATAACGGTGAAACCGTTAGAAACAAAAGAATCCCCTTCTATTTCGGTTTCTCCGCTTTTTACTTCCAGATCCAGCATATCCCGGAAGATGCTCACACTAGCCCTGACAAACGGCACTATATGTGTTGCTGCCATTCAATCACCTCAATTCCCCAATATTGTTATTATTTTCCCCAGGAGCTCTTCTGTCTTGAAAGGCTTACCGCAAACATCATCTATTCCCCGCGATTTGGCCTCATTTATAATATCATCATCGCCCATGGCGCTGAGCATAATTATCTTTTGCCGGGGATTGATGCCCTTTATTATGCTGGCTGCATCCAGACCATCCATTACCGGCATAGTAACATCCATTGTTATGATATCCGGTTGGAACTGGGGATAGCGCTCCACCGCTTCTTTGCCATTGCCCGCTTCTCCTACTATTAAGAATCCTTCCGGCTCCAGGGCCTTTTTTATCATTTTTCGTGAAATAGGCGAGTCATCAACCGCCATCACCCTTATAGGGGTCCCATCTGCTTTCATACCCCTCATCGGCCTTCACCTCCCATGCTATAGTAATCTATCGATTTATCGCCCGTATGATTTCCCGGGCTATATCCCATATGGGGACAACTATTTCCGCTGCGCCTCTCTTGATAGCCTCCCCAGGCATACCAAAGACAATGGCGCTCTCCTCCGATTCAGCGATAGTAATGCCCCCTGACTGCCGGATTTTTAACATTCCGTTCGCACCATCATTGCCCATCCCGGTCATTAGAACGCCGATAGTTCTGCTGCCGTAAACTTTTAAAACCGATTCCATCATAATATCTACCGAGGGGATAAAAAGATGTTCCGGCTTGGAGCCTAATCTTATTATCGCGTCACCTCCAGCGTTCGTAACCATATTTAAGTGACGGCCACCAGTTCCGACATACAGTACACCCGGCTCTACTTTAACCCCGGCCCTGGCTTCGATTACCTCGATCTGGCTGGCTTCACGAAGTCTTTTGACGTAGGCCGAGGTAAAATTAGGAGGCATATGCTGTACCAAAAAAAGAGCGGCATTAATATCCGGCGGAATAAAGGGAACCACTTCATATATCATCTTCGGTCCGCCGGTGGATATGCCCATAGCTACTGCCTTGCAGATTCCTTGGGTCGGTCCAGGAACAGTTGTCCTTTGGCCAATCCTGTCACGCAGGCTTTGGGGTAAGCCCTTCCTTTTAAACCCGCGGTTCTTGGAAAGCGCGGCAGCCCTGATTTTATCGATAACCTCTGCGGTAACCCCCTTGATATCGCTGGAAATTGTACCCCCGGGTTTGCCGATAAAATCAAAAGCTCCCAATTCCAATGCTTCAAAAGTAGTCATGGCCCCCTCCTGGGTTAAGGAGGAAACCATAACCACCGGACATATCTCTTCATTTACAATGTGTTGCAGGGCAGTAATCCCATCCTGTTTGGGCATATTAACATCCATAGTTATAACATCTGGCCGGAGTTCCCGGGCTTTAACCACAACATCCTCGCCGTCCCGGGCCACCCCTATTACCTCTATTTCCGGATCTGATTCCAATATCTCCCTAAGCATTTTGCGCATCAATGCCGAATCGTCCGCTATCAATACTTTAATCACTGTCTTTTCCCTTGCCTTGTTTTTTTAATCTGGGAGCCGTTTTCTTTTTTGACGGTGCTTCGCTTTCCCCGATTTGGGATATCTTTTTCCATTCCTTTTCCAGAAGTATGTTTTCCAGGTTAAGTAACATAATCATCCTTTTATCCAGGTTGGCTATGCCATCCATAAAGTGTCGCATCTCCAGGTCCTGTAGTATTTCCGGAGCCTCTTCTAAAAACTGCCGGGAAACCCGTAAAACCTCAAGAACTTCGTCTACAATAATACCCACCTTTTTCTGGTTGGTATCACTTACTATAATCCGGGTAAATTCATTATAATCCTTATGCTCCATAACAAAGCGTTTTCTCAGGTCAATTACCGGTATTACTTCTCCCCGCAGATTGACGACTCCCTCTACATATTCCGGTGCCCGGGGAACCTTGGTAATCTTAGATAATCTATTGATTTCCTGCACCTGGCTTATCCGCACCCCGAATTGTTCACCGGCTAAGCGGAATACTACCATCTGTTCCTCATCTTCCTGGTTTTCCTGCCTCTCCGGTTCCGAGGTTTCCGCCGTATCTAGTTGAGAGCCCTGCTGCTCTATTTCCTGCAGCTCTTCGCGGCTAAGGATATCCTGTAAATCCATCAGCATTATGATACGCTTCCCATCCTCTAGACGGGCGATGCCTTTTAATCTTTCTCCGCTCTCCCCGCTTAAAGCCTGGGGGGGAGGAAAGATGCTATCCTTTACCACCCGGGTGACTTCAAAGACTTTGTCTACTACCAGCCCTAAAAGCACCCCTTCCAGGTCAACTACTACTACCCGGGTACTGTCGCTATTATCTTCATCACCCATATTTAGTTTGATCCGCAGATCGATTATAGGCATTAAGGTATCCCGTAAGGAAATCAACCCTTTGATATATGGAGCCACATTAGGCAGCTTAACTATTTCAGGATAACGAATTATTTCCCGCACCTTGTCAATCTCTAAGGCAAATTCCTCATTTCCTAAAAAAAAGGAAACCAACTGTACTTCCTCCAGGGCTCTTTCTTCCTTTTTCCGTTCTTCCTCTCTTCCCTTTCTCATCGCGGTGTTTTCGGTGGCGGTTGATTGCCCCACGCTGCAGATACTAGCTACATCCAGTATCATAGCCAGTTTTTTCTGCTCGTCCAGTTTTACCACCCCGCTCAGGGCCGCACTATCAACCCCGCTTAGGGTGGCCGGGGCTGCTTCAATCCTGTCGTTCTCAACCCGCAGGACTTCCGCCACCGAGTCCACACTAAGGCCCACTGTCCTGCCGTTTACATCCACCACGATGACCCGGTTGGATACTTCCTTCTCTTTTTTTGGCAAACCGAACTTAGCCCGGGTATTTATTACCGGCAGGATCTGTCCCCGCAAATTGGTAACCCCTTCTACATAAGCAGCCGCCTGAGGCACCACTGTAATCGAAGGAATACGAATGATTTCCTGCACGTTCATGATGTCTATGCCGTATGTCTCCTGGTCTAAAGCGAATGTGACCAGTTGCATTTCACCGGAGGAGGTATCAATACTCATCCCGCTCCCTCCCTATTAATTTACTTGCATTTCATCAGCGATAGAAGCAATCTCTTCTATGGAATTAGCCAATTCGTCGATAGCCTTAGCCTGCTCATCAGCTATATGGGAGGCGTTTTCAACCTGGTCTTCGGCTTTTTCCGTAATTTCGGCCAGCCCCCGGCTTTCCTGTATGCTTTCTGTCACAATCTTTTTAATTCCATTTATGGCATCCAAGGCATCTTTTCTGGACTCGGCGATTCCCTCTAAGGTAGTGGTAACAAACTGGTTCCTCCGGGCGGCTTCTGCCGCATATTCATCCGCTTTGCGGGTAGCATTCTCCGATTGCGCTATCTCCCCGATCACTTTATTCATCTGCATCTGTATGTCTCTGACCAGGTCCTTAATCTTATCTGCATTCTCGGCGGATTCGCTGGCCAGATTGCGGATATCACTGGCCACTACCGAAAAGCCCCGTCCGTGTTCCCCGGCGGTAGCCGCCTCTACGAAACCGTTGACTGCTAGCATATTAGTCTGTATAGATACATTTTCGATGGTGTCCACGATCTTTTCGATGCGGCGGATTTTTTCCTGCAGTTCTTCCACCGCAGAGTTGGTACCCTGATAAGAATCGATACAGCTACGGATACTATTCCAGACCACCCGAGCCGAAGCACGATTGTTTTCCAGAGTTTCGCCTACTTCTTCCAGCATTTTGGCATTTGTACCCGCCATTTCAATTATTTCTTCGCTTACCTTGCTGCTATCTTCGCCCAGCAAAACCGTTTTTTGTGTCTCCCCATTTACCGAGCGGGCCGCATCGGTCAGCTGCACCAGGGCGCTCGCAATCTGCACCGCCGAGCTGCTCAGTTCTTCGATGTTAGCCGATAATTGTTC
>CAYRCG010000027.1:0-17582 GCA_964422685.1 uncultured Syntrophomonas sp.
CATGCTATGCATTACCTCACTGCAAAAGTATTGTCATTACATATTATACCATAAACACCATCGCTAGGTTAATACTATACCTCTTTTAGCTTGGACAGGAATGCACGGATATTTTGCTCATAGCCGTTTTCTCCCGCTTCGTAAAGTTTAATCCCTTTTATTTCTGGGGGGAGGTAGTCTTGTTCGACATAACCTCCATAGTTATGCGGGTATTTATAAGCTATACCTTTGCCTAGGGCTGCTGCCGATTGCGGGTGCGAGCTATCGGCAATATGGGGTGGGATGATAATGCGGGGGGTGTTATGTACTGTATGGACAGCCTTATCTATAGCCGTTTTACTGCTATTGCTTTTGGGGGCGGTAGCTAGATATATTGTAGCCTCGGCTAAGGGGATGCGGGCCTCGGGCATTCCCACAAACTCCAAGGCTTTAGTAGCGGAAACGGCCAGGGTTAGAGCATAGGGGTCAGCCAGGCCTATATCCTCGGCGGCATGAACGATAAGCCGGCGGGCGATAAATTTAGGGTCCTCCCCTCCTTCCAGCATGGCAGCCAACCAGAATAATGCCGCATCCGGATCAGAGCCGCGGATGCTTTTAATAAAGGCGGAAATGGTATCGTAATGATAGTCACCATTGCGATCGTACTTAATAATCAGGGGACCGGTAACCTTTTGGAGTAGTTCTGGAGTGACACTAAGGCTGGCATCTTTACCGCCATAAGAATTATATAGGGTTTCCAGAATGTTGAGTGCGGTGCGGGCGTCGCCTTGCGCCGCCTGTATAATCATAGGCATAGCTTCCTCATCTATGCTTATATCGTATTTCCCTAGGCCCCGTTCCGGGTCAGCCAGAGCCTGTTCAATAATATGGCGAAGGCATCCGGCATCCAAAGCATCCATAAGATATAGCTTCATACGGGATAATAGGGCATTGTTCATCTCGTGAAGGGGGTTTTCCGTAGTCGCCCCGATCAGTATCAAAGTGCCATCTTCCACATAAGGCAACAACACATCCTGCTGGGCTTTATTAAAACGGTGTATTTCGTCTACGAAGATTATGGTCTTTTGTTGATAGTATTTTAGGCGATCGGCGGCATCAGCGGCAATCTTTCGTATATCGTTAACCCCGGAGCTAACGGCTTTGATAGCAGCATAGTGTGAGGAGGTAGTATGAGCTATTATATGGGCGATAGTGGTTTTGCCGCTACCCGGAGGGCCGTAAAGGACAAAGGATTGCAAACGGTCGCTGGCAATAGCCTGGCGCAAGGGAGAACCAGGCCCGATGATATGCCTTTGCCCCATGACTTCATCTAAGTGACGCGGTCGCATACGCCAAGCCAGTGGGGCATAAGTATTAATATTTTCCTGTGAGGATAAAGAAAATAAATCCATAGCTATTTCTCCTAAGAACATTTGATTCCGTCGCAAAAAATAATAGTTATGCATCCGTTTGCATAAATACTCCGCTCGCAGCGACCTTAATAGCGACCGCAAAAAGCGTACAGTGAGTCCGCGAGGGCGGACGCTACGCCTGAGCAATTGTTAAATTCATATAACAAAACCTAAACTTATTATAGAATAAATGTTCTGCCCTGCCAAGGGAACAGCTACCCCACAACGGCACAACGGGTGAGAATTAGGGGAAGATTATTCGCCGTACTCGGAACGGCCTGGGGCTGCGCTTGGAACGATATAGACCGCACTCGGATTGTCTATGCCCCCGTCATTGGGAGCAGTTTTAGACGCGGATTTTCGCTGACCCTCCGGGCGCTGATGGACGCTGATAGTATCCCGACCATTGAATAGCGGATGCCCTGACCCTTTCGTTTACCGTGGTGTATGTAGTGCGTGAGAACTGCGAGGAGCGGAGCAACGTGGCAATCTGCCCCCAATGAGCTTTGCAGTGTTGAGGTGCCTATAAATAGGTATAATAAAGGATATGAATTCAAAATGACTGAGGGGTGGGTATAATGAAGGTCTCCGTATTGATGAGCGGGGGCTTGGATAGCACTGTCGCTGCTTTGTTATTGCGCGAACAGGGATATGAGGTAAGCGGGCTGACTATGCTGCATTGGCAGCAGGATACGGCGAAGAAGGCGGCACTAATAGCAAAGGAATTGCAGATAGAGCATAATGTTGTGGATCTGCGGGAAGCCTTCTACTCATCCGTAGTAGATTATTTCTGTGCGGCCTATGAGAAAGGGCATACCCCCAATCCCTGTGTGAAATGCAACGAAAAAATTAAATTTGGCCTCTTATTAGATTCTGCGCTGTACGGGGGAGCAGATAGAGTGGCAAGCGGGCATTATGCTAGGATTGCCTTTGACGATAGGAACCATTGCTACCGTCTTATGAAAGGCATAGATGATAGCAAAGATCAGAGCTATTTTCTATATCGTTTAAATCAACCGCAGCTATCAAAGCTCATCTTCCCGCTAGGCGAATATAGAAAAGAAGAGGTTCGTGATATAGCACGCCGTTTCCATCTACCCCTGGCTGAGGAAAAAGATAGCCAGGAAGTGTGCTTTATAGATGGGGATTATCGGGAATATATCCGCCCACGGTCGAATTGCCCGGAAGGGGATTTCTTGGATAGGGAGGGCAAAAAGCTCGGGAGGCATCGGGGTATACCCTTCTATACTATTGGGCAGCGACGCGGTTTGGCGGTAAATGCCGGGCACCCATTATATGTGATAGAAATCAACCCGGATAAGAACCAAATAATACTGGGGGATAATGAGGAATTATTTGGTAGGGAGCTTTATTTTAAAGAAAATCACTTTATCTGCCCTGACAATGCTAAGTTACCAATTAAGGTCAGGGCTAAAATCCGCTATGCTGCGAAAGAAGCTGAAGCTATTTTGGATCGGGTCGGAGATGGTACTTGGAGATTAACCTTTTCGGAAGCTCAACGGGCCATTACCCCTGGGCAAAGTGTGGTCTATTATCAGGGGGATTGCGTCTTGGGCGGAGGAACGATTATGGTATCAAAAGATTGATTTGCGACAAACTAAGAACAATGGAAACGGGGTAAGATTCCTCGCTACGCTCGGAATTTTCACGCACTGCACCACGGTAAACGAATAATAATGCTGCCCTTGTCATTGCGGGGAGCGAAGCGACGCGGCAATCTTTAGTTCTTATTCATAGCAATGACATAGGGTTGCGCTCGGAATGATACGAGCATTTACATCGTTATAAAGGGGGGCAAACACTTGAAAGCACGGAATGTCCGGAAACTGCCGGTATTTCTAATCTCCCAGGCGGAAAATATAGCAGAGGTAGAAAGGTCAGTTATCGGGGATGATTTCAGTATCATATATCTAGTGGTCAAAAAGGAAGACGGCGCAGCGGGACTTATTTTCCGAAATGATTTCGAATTAACTAAAGACGCGGTAAAAATACGAGATTTGAACTGTATTAAATCCTATGCCTATGGGGAAGAATTATCAATAAACGAAAAAAGGCTGGGAGACACCGTGTTTGACCAGGGGGGAAAAGAACTAGGCATAGTTTCCGATTTTATTTTGTCCCCGGAAGAAAAACAAGTAGAAGGACTAGAACTCTCCTCCGGAAGCATTACCGATATTCTGCAGGGAAGAAGGGAATTACCCTTGCAGGAGATCTCCTGGAAAAGCGTCAACAGCGGGGTTCTGGCTAACGAAGGGAGCCAAAAGGGATGATTATCAAATGTCCGGTCTGCGGAGGTTTACAGGTTGGCCGGGTAGGTAGTGATCAATATTATTGCTGGAATTGCTTTCTAGAGTTTAATTTCCGCCAAGGTTCGCTAAATCTTTACGAGGTGGCGGAGGACGGGACCTTAGTTGCCATGGAAGATTCCTCCCAGCTTATTTAGAATGCAAAGGGAGGCTAATTATGGCGACTGCCGGGAGTAGCAAGATACTGCGCTATGGCGTTTTTATAATGGTGGTCTTAACCACCATTTATTTTTTGTTTCTGGTAAGGGAAGTATTGCTGAGCTTTTTTTTAGGGGGTATTTTGGCTTACCTGCTATTTCGCCCCGTTTCCTACCTGGAAAAGAAAGGCGTAAAAAGACTCTGGGGAATACTACTTGTCTATTTGTTGCTGTTCGCGGGCCTTTTTATGTTTTTTTCCTTGGCGGTGCCGGCGATGGTGATGGAATTAAATCAGATGACAAAAATACTTCCTGATTATGCGGAGCAGGCCGAGGACATTGGCCAAAAGATAGATGGCATGGAACTAGGAAAACTAACACCGATATTAAAAGAAAACCTTAAACAAATAGAAACCAAGCTCTTCGAGGGCTTAAAAGGCTTTTTGGGCGGGTTTTACAATTTTCTAGGAAAAATATTAGCATTAATATTTTCACCTATACTCGCTTTCTATATAGTCAACGATTGGGAAAAAATCCGCGATGCTTTTCTAGGCCTTTTTGCCCCTTCCGCCCGGCGGGAAATAAAAAGTGTTTTGGGGAAGGTAGATGATGCCCTGATCGAATTTCTCAAGGGGCATCTGATAATCGCCACCTTTGTAGGAATCTTTACCGGGATAGCCGCCGCATTACTAGGGGTTAAATTCCCTTTTTTGATCGGATTCATAGCCGGGGTAGCGGATTTAATACCCTATTTTGGGGCTATTTTCGGAGGTTTTTTTGCAGTACTTATAGCCTTTAGCAACTCTCTGCAATTGGCTCTTTATATGGGTTTGGCTGTAATGCTCATCCAGCAAATAGAGAGCAACCTTATCACTCCCCGAATTATGGGCGGAAAACTTGGGATGCACCCTCTTCTGATTGTTTTTGCTTTGCTGGCGGGCGGTAAACTAATAGGTATATGGGGTATGTTGCTGGCAGTTCCCCTGGCTGCTTCCCTCAAAGTTATCGCAGAATGGGCCTTCCTGAAGTTGGTGGAAAACTAACAAACTGACCTAGGATGCTAACCGCAGAATTTCCGGCTCGGTATTAAGCTGCGGGGAGACTTGGGATTAGTAATGGTAAGTTGACAAAGACGGCTTTCTACAAGAAAATAGATTAACGATCTATATTTGTGGAAAAGAGGGGGAAATACTGTGTGGAGCAGTGCAGTAATACGGAAAACCTTTTTGGAATATTTTAAAGCCCGAGGGCATAACATCGTGGAAAGTTCCTCATTAGTTCCGGCCGATGACCCCACCCTACTATTTACCAATGCCGGCATGAATCAATTTAAGGACCTATTCCTCGGATTAGAAAAAAGAAAATATGTACGGGCAACTACCTCGCAAAAGTGCGTTAGAGCCGGAGGTAAACATAATGACCTGGATACTGTAGGCCGTACCCCGCGGCATCATACCTTTTTTGAAATGTTGGGTAACTTCTCTTTCGGTGATTATTTTAAGCGCGAGGCTATAGGCTACGCCTGGGAATTTCTAACCGATACGTTAGGATTACCAAAGGAAAGGCTATGGGTAACCATATACCAGGATGATGATGAGGCGGCGGAATTATGGCCGGAGGTAAGCGGGATTGACCCCGGGCGGATTGTAAGATTGGGAGAAAAGGATAACTTCTGGAGTATGGGGGATACCGGCCCTTGCGGTCCCTGTAGCGAGATACTATATGATAGGGGATTAGAATATTCTTGCGGGGCGTCTGACTGCGGTATCGGGGTTTGTGATTGCGACCGCTGGTTAGAGATATGGAATCTAGTCTTTATGCAGTATAACCGAGATGAAAGCGGTACTATGACACCATTGCCCCGTCCCAGTATCGACACCGGCATGGGGTTAGAAAGATTGAGTTCAATTTTACAGAAAGTAGACAGCAACTTCGATACGGATTTATTCGTTCCTATTATTAAGAGCATTGAAGGGCTAAGCGGCACAGCCTACGATCAGGGGGAAAAAGGCTTTCCCTTCCGCGTTATCGCCGATCACAGCCGAGCCTGCAGTTTCTTAATTGCTGACGGTGTCCTTCCCAGCAACGACGGAAGGGGTTATGTTTTACGCCGGATACTACGCCGCGCCTTGCGTTTTGGACGGCTCCTAGGTATAGAAGGCTCTTTCCTATATAAGAATGTAGCTGTGGTCTGCGAATTAATGAAAGATGCATATCCTGAACTAGTGGAGAAACAGGATTTTATCGAGGAAGTAATCCGCTTAGAAGAAGAAAGATTTCTGCTCACTTTAAACGATGGTTTGAAAAAAGCCGAAGAAATAATAAGCCGGGTTCGGCAACGCGGTGATAGTATAATTCCGGGGGATGAAGCCTTCATGCTTTATGATACCTATGGCTTTCCGGTAGATTTAACGGAGGATATGGCCGAAGAGAATCATTTTACCTTGGACAAGGAAGGTTTTGAACGCTGCATGGAAGAACAACGCCAACGGGCGCGGGGAGCGAACAAAGGCGAAGAAATGGTACTTAAGGAACGGCTTTTGTCCGAGAAATTAGCGGATATCGCCCCTAGTAAATTCACCGGTTATGAAAATAGTTATGAAGAATCCGCCCTGCTAGCCATTATCAAAGATAACGAGGTCCGGAACGAAGCATCCGGCGGCGAAGAAGTTATTCTAATAACGGCACAAACTCCGTTTTATGCAGAAAGTGGAGGACAGGTAGCAGATGGCGGCATTATAAAGGCCCGGGAAGGGTCATTAGCTGTGGAAAGTGTAAAAAGGGTTGCTGCCTGGATACTACATTACGGGAAAGTGGAAGGGGTTATAAAGCGGGGCGAAACGGTGAGTCTGTATTTGGATGACCAGACGCGGATGGACACGGCCAGGAATCATACCGCTACCCATCTATTGCACCGGGCATTGCGCGAGGTACTGGGGGAACATGCTCAGCAGAAAGGTTCTTTGGTTGAACCTACCCGCTTGCGTTTCGATTTTTCTCATCTTAGGGCATTAAGCCATGCAGAATTAGCCCGGATCGAGCAGATGGTAAATGAAGCTATATGGAAGCTTTATCCCGTTAATACTACTTTGACTGCCCTGGAGCAGGCGCGGGAAATGGGGGCTATGGCTCTATTCGGGGAAAAATATGGCGAAGAGGTCAGGGTAGTTCAGATTGGTTCGTACAGCAGTGAACTCTGCGGTGGCACTCATGTGCAAAATACCGGGCAAATCGGTTTGTTTAAAATTACCGGGGAAGGAAGCATAGGGTCCGGACTTAGAAGGATAGAGGCTATAACCGGTAATTATGCCTTAGAATATCTTAATCAAATGGAAGGCGAGCTGAAGAAGATAGCCTTGGCTTTGCGAAGTTCACCATTAGAGTTAGAGAAGAAGATTGAAAACCTGAACAATTCGCTCAAGGAAAAAGATAAAGAAATAGAAAATTTGCAAAAGCGCCTAACGCGTTCCTCTAGCGACGATTTGCTCAATAAAGCTTTTCAGTTAAATGACGTTTGGGTTCTAATCGAAGAAGTAGATATCGAGGATTCGGGCAGCCTACGTCAGAATGCCGAAATGCTAAAGGATAAGCTGGGACGGGCAATCGTTTTGTTAGGCTCTAGTAAAGGAGAAAAGGTATCCTTTGTTTGTTTTGTCAGCAAAGAATTGTTAGAGCAAGGATTGCATGCAGGTCAGATAGTAGCGGCTGCTGCCAAGATAACCGGGGGTGGCGGCGGAGGACGCCCGGACATGGCCCAGGCCGGAGGCAGGGATAAGACCAAGCTTGCAGAGGCCTTGACCGAAGCCGGGAAAATGGTCAAAAAAACCTTATCTTAAAGTGCAGGAATTTGGGGGAAAGACGGAGAATCTTGCAACAGGGAGGTGTAGTTTATGCCTCGAATAACAGGCGAAACAGTAAGCTTTAAACTAGAAAGGGATAGTGAGAATAGGATTTCTGCTATCTTGCATATGGTATATCGTGCCTTACAGGAGAAAGGCTATAACCCCATTAATCAATTGGTAGGATATATGATTTCGGGCGAACCGGCGTACATAACCAGTCATAACGAAGCCCGCACTCTGATATGTAAAGTAGACCGCGATGAGATAATGGAGGTTTTGCTAAAAAGCTACCTACAAAATGGAACGGAGGAAACGAATAGCAAAACCTAGGGTACTATAATTTGTGACTTTACTGCAAAACCCCTTTCGTTGCGTTATACAAGCGGTGCGGGCGAAGGCATGGACGCTACAGCCGGCGAATTATGCCCGGTCAGTTAATTGCTTGTGCCGAAAAAGCAGCATGAAATTAGGAGGAAATAACCGCTATCTATGCGTATAATGGGATTAGACTTTGGCGAAAAGAGAATTGGCATTGCCTTTAGTGATCCTATGGGCTGGACCGCCCAAGGCCATTCGATTCTACAGCGGAAAAGCCTAAAAAAGGACCTAGATTATTTGCAAACGCTATGCCGGGAATACTCAGTTGAGAAAATAGTATTAGGGTTTCCCCTTAATATGAACGGGACCGTTGGACCTAAAGCGCTCGAGACCCAGGATTTCGCTCGGACATTGCAGGAGGCTTTGCATATACCGGTAGAATTATGGGATGAACGCCTAAGCAGCAAAAGCGCGGAGAGAGTTCTACTGGAGGCTGATTTATCGCGTAAAAGACGAAAAGAACTAATAGACAAGATCGCAGCAGTTCATATACTGCAAGCCTATCTAGATGGGGGTTGCTCGGGGGGGAAAACAAGTGAGGTAATATTTGACAACAACCTAGAAAAACAATAGAATAACACTTATCTAATGAAAGAGGTGACTTTATATGAGTGAAGAATTTATGGAAGATGACCTTCCCTTGTTGGTATTAGTTGATGAGGATGGAATAGAACACCTATTTGAGTTGCTGGCTGAATTGGAAATAGAAAGTGATAAATACCGGGTACTGATTCCCCTGGATGAGGAAGATGAGGAGTATGAAGAAGAGGAAGGAGAAGTGGTTATCCTAAAAGTAGTTATCGATGAGGAGGGCAACGAATTATTAAGCGACATCGATGATGAAGAAGAGTGGGAAATGGTAGTAGATGCTTGGCAGGAACTCGTGGATAATGAGGACCTTTAACTAGGGGAAAAGGAGCCGCGAGGACTCCTTTTTTATTTTGGGGTTTTCTGGGGATATATGGTAGGGGGAAGGAATTTGGCCGGGGGGAGAATAAAAACAGGCATACTCATTAGTTTGATACTTTTACTGGGAATAGTAGCGGCAGCTGCGCTATATTTCTATCAGGTGTTCTTTAAATCACCGTACTTTATGCCAGGGGTAAGAATCGCCTCCATAGAGGTTGCCGGATACACCGCCGAGCAGGCGGCAGCAAGATTGCAGAAGGACATGGAAGAATACAAGAATACACCGGTAACATTCTATTACGAGGATTATAGTTATGCTCATAAACTCGAAGAAATAAGCTACCCCGTAAATTATAAGGCGGAAGTCGATAAAGTCTGGCAGGAGGAGCAGCAAAGGAATTGGCGCTCCAAGCTGGCTAACTTAGATGGTTCCCGGGAAGTGAATTATCCGCTAAAACTTGAATATAAGACCGAAATTAAAGCCCTGATGGTTGACGATTGGGATAAAAACCTAGGCGTTGCAGCGGAAGATGCCCGCTTGGACATGGATAAACAGAAAGGTCTGGTATCCATCCCAGCTAAGAAAGGTTTAAAGGTCGATTCGAAGCGGACCTTTGCCCATCTCCCCCGGGAGTGGGGTTCTACCGGAGAAATAAAAGTTCCCATTACCATGATAGAAGAAATGCCGCAGGTTAAGGATGAGGATTTGAGCAATATGGGGGAACTATCCTCATTTTCCACCTGGTTTAATGAAAGTGAAATTAACCGTTCGCATAACCTTTACCTGGCAACGGCAGCAATTAATGGAGCTATGTTGTCACCTGGCGAGGTGTTTTCGTTTAACCGTCGCGTGGGGGAAAGGGTCATAGAAGCAGGCTATCGCGATGCCCTAGTGATTGTCAACGGAAAATTTGAACCCGGCTTAGGCGGAGGCGTATGCCAGGTATCGTCAACCCTTTATAATACGGTCTTGCTAGCCGGAATGGAAATCGTAGAAAGGTATAATCATGCCCTGGCGGTAGCCTATGTTCCGGTAGGACGTGATGCCACTGTCGTCTACGGCGTGCAAGATTTCCGTTTTAAAAACAATAGCCCTTATCCCGTTTATATTAGGGCCTGGGCCCAGGCGGGCAAACTTAGCATGACTGTATATGGCAATTTGGCAAAAAAGAGAAATATCCAATTATCTACCATCGTGGATAGGAGCATACCCTTTAAAGAGATACGGGAAAATGACCCTGACCTCAGTCCGGGCGAGGAGAAAGTCGACCATGCCGGTGTTCAGGGTTATGCAGTCAGGTCTTTCCGTAATTACATGGACGAAGAAGGGCGTTTATTAAAAAGTGAGCAGTTGGCATCGGATTATTACAAACCGCTGGATAAGCTAATATATGTAGGGTCGGGGGTGAAGCCGGAAGTGGCGCCAGGTGATGGGAACAAACCCGAGGATTTCCCTCATGGAGATGAAACCGATAAAAATGACCCTACTGCCAATAATAGCGGTGAGGGATTGCCGTTGCCGGAAACTGAGCCTACTGATATACCAGATTCTCAGCCGGATAACGGAGACGTGGAAGAACCGACCATTATGCTATAACCCTATAAGCGAAAGCCATGAGCGGCTGTAAGGAATAGGTAGATTAGGCTATTTATGCCCGGTGATGCGTAGCCACGACCCGCAGTGGAAAAATGCAGTTAAGAAAGTGGAGAGAAATGAGTGAAATAAAGTTGAAAATGGAAAAACCGCGGGTTGTAATGATAATACTGGCGTTTTTCTTCCTCTTACTAGCCGGGGCATTTTTTACCGGGCAGATAATTACCCGCCAGTACCAAGCGGTGGACCCTGATGATACAACTTTGGTAGATGTTATAATCCCGGAAAAGGCAGGCGCCAGACAGGTTGCGGATATACTATACAATAAACGGCTAATACATAAACAAAACATCTTCCTGGCTTACTGTCAAAAGAATGCTTATGATAGCAGGCTAAAGGCCGGTCACTATCGCTTTAGCCGCAGCCAAACACTGAAAGAAATAGTCGACGATATCGTTCAGGGCCGAATAGTAAACATTTCTTTTACCATCCCGGAAGGTTATACCCTGGAACAAATCGGGCAACTGCTAGTCAAGAAACAGTTATGCAGCCCGGAAGAATGGGATGAGGGTATCAGACGGGATTATGATTTCGCTTTTTTAAGGGGGCTACCCTTGGAAAATAAAAAACGGTTAGAGGGCTTTTTATATCCGGAGACCTATTTCGTCCCCGAAGATTATAACTGCCGGCAGTTAATTACACTTATGCTGAACAGTTTTGAGCAGTTATGGCAGAAGAAATATGCCGGGCAGGCCCAGGCTAAAAACTGGAGTGCCTATCAGACTATAACCATAGCCTCCTTAATAGAGCGGGAAGCCCAGGTGCCAGAAGAAAGAACGGTGATTGCCGGGGTTATAATGAATCGACTGAAAGCCGGTATGCTCCTACAGATTGATGCCAGCGTGCTTTATGCATTGCAAGAGCATAAGAATGTGGTAACCTATGCTGATCTGGAAGTAGATTCTCCTTATAATACCTATAAGTATCCCGGTTTGCCCCCAGGCCCGATTGCCAGCCCGGGCGAAGCCTCCATAAGTGCCGCCCTGAATCCGCAGGAGCATTCGTATTATTACTATGTTTCCAAAGGAGACGGAAGCCACCATTTTTCCAAGAGCTTCAGCGAACACCTGCAGGCCCAGAAAAAATATGGGCAATAAATACCTTGCTATTACGAGTGTATGCCCCGGTCAATCTTCACCCCGTTCTTTGCTATCGCCCCGGACCCGAGGGAAAATAAGCGCCTTATAGGAAAGAGAGAAAATAACCATGCAAAAACCGGAATTAGTTCTGCCCGCCGGAAACCTGGAAAAACTTAAAACGGCCATATTATACGGCGCAGATGCCGTATATTTTGCGGGCAAAGAGTTCGGCTTAAGAGCCTATGCCGGGAATTTCGACCAGGCCGAAATAAAAGAAGGCCTGGATTTTGTTCGTAGCCGGAATAAAAAAGCCTACCTGGCAATAAACGTATTGGCCCATAACCGAGATATCCACCAATTGCCCGCCTACCTGGAGGAAATAACCCTACTGCAGCCCGATGGCTTTATAATATCAGATATGGGGGTCCTCAGCTTGGCGCGAAAATATGCCCCCTCCATCCCCATAACTATAAGCACCCAGGCCAATGTCAGCAATTATGAAGCAGCTAGCTTCTATCAGGACCTGGGAGTAAAACGCATCGTCTTGGCCCGGGAATTAAACCTCAACGAAATCGAGGAAATCAAAAAGAAATGCAGCGTAGAGATTGAGGTATTTGTCCATGGCGCTATGTGTGTATCCTATTCAGGACGCTGCCTGCTTTCCCACTATATGACCGGCCGCAGCGCCAACCAAGGTGCTTGTGCTCACCCCTGCCGCTACCGCTATGCCCTGGTGGAAGAAAAAAGACCGGGAGAATACTTCCACATCGAAGAAGACGAGAGAGGCAGTTACATAATGAATTCGCGTGACCTCTGCCTGTTGGAATACCTCCCCCGCCTAATAGAAGCAGGGGTAGATGCCTGCAAGGTGGAAGGCCGCATGAAAAGTCCGCTATATCTGGCCAGTGTGGCCAGTGTTTATCGTCAGGCTATAGAGCGCTATAATAAAAACCCTAACCCCTTTACTGCCGAGGAATTATCTGCCTGGACGGCTGAATTGCATAAAACAGCTACCCGCCCTTTTACCACTGCCTTCATCGGTGGGGAAGGGGGACAGGCCCAGGATATTTATAAGGAAACGATGCCTCCCCGGGCGGGATTTTGTGCTATTGTAACCGGGTACCGGAAAGAGCAAGGCTTGCTCGAGCTCGAACAAAGGGCTAACTTCGGCTGTGGTGATAACCTGGAATTCCTCCTGCCGGGGGGCGAAACCGTAAGCCTGGTATTGGAAGAACTCTACGATGAAGAGTTACAACCCCTAGACCGGGCCAGGCATCCGCTGCAAAAGGTCCTAATCCCCTTCGCTCAGGCTCTCCCTGAACTATCCCTATTAAGAAAAGGGGGGGATTCAAATCAAGGATAGTATACTATTGCGTCTAATCCCCCAAAAGATTGATTTCCTTACCAAGATTATCGAAGCCTATGACCATCTGGGAATAGTATCGACCATCGATCCTAGTGCCGGTGTGGTGATAATTCGGGGAACAGAGGACAGCATCCCCGAAATAAAAGAGATAATTGACAACCTCCCTTTTCCCCTGGAAGTGTTAGAGGGTGAGGGTTGAATATCGTCGAATCCTATAGTTACATAGCAGCATTAGCTTTGATTTATCTCCGTATCTAGCATCTCAGCTTAATCCCTCGCGTATTTACACCAATTATTAAAGCAATTCACGCATCCCATTTTTCTGCGGAAATTGAGGTTTAATGCTGGTTAATGCTGCCAAGCTGCAGGCGGTTGCTCCATCATCCTGAGCGGTAAAACTTGCTGCAGAATAGGAATAGAAACCCACCTCGCTAGTCAAAGCTATGGCTAAAGGCAATGAGGGGGTTTTTCTTTTGCCGCGCAAGCGTATTTATTTATTGATGGGCATGATTTTACTACTTTATTCGGTTTTGGCCTTAAGATTGGTTTATTTTCAAATAATAGAAGGTCAGGATTTGGCGGCCCAGGCCATTGCTATGCGTAGCCAAGGTATAGGCCTAAGTGAATATCCGCGGAGTGAAATATTGGACAGGAATCTCCAACCTTTAACGGGGACTTATACCACTAAGGCTCTTTACGCTTCCCTTGCCGAAATTAAAAGCAAGGGTTTAACCGCGAAAAAGGAGGACGATAAGGTGGGATTGCCGATGCTGGCCGAAAACTTAGGTCAGGTTTTAGGACGGGATAGCCAGGAGATTTTGGGATTGCTAGAGCAAGCTTCCCAAAGTGGAGCTGCTTTTGTCCGCTTAGCTTCAGATTTGAGCGAGGCGGAAATCAAGAGCATCCTTGCCCAGGATTTGCCCGGGATTACGATTGCCCCTTTACTTAAAAGATACCGCCAAGATGGTTTTTGCTGCCATGTGCTCGGCTATGTCGGGGGATATCAAAGCAACGAGGGGCAGGCCGGGATAGAAAAATACTATAATGATTTGCTTAAAAAGGGCGACTCCCCGCAGGAGTTGCTCTCTGTTTATGATGCCCGCGGGACAATAATTAAGGGGCTAAATTACAAATACTTTGAAACCGGGGATAAGGTGAAGGGTACCCTCGCTTTAACCATAGATAAAAGGATTCAGGAAATAGTGGAAAAAGAGATATCTTCCGGGGTTAAATCAGGTGCGGTGGTTGTGATGGATGTAAATAGCAGAGAGGTACTAGCCATGGCTAGCCGTCCCGCTTTCAATCCATACCGCATAGAAGACCTGTTACAAGGTGAACGGAACAGTAATCTAATTAATCGGGCTTTATGCTCTTATCATCCAGGTTCGCTTTTCAAGATACTTCTAGCAACGGCCGCTTTGGAGGAAGGAGTGCTATCTGAGCAGGAGAACTTCCATTGCTCCGGAAAATATATTTTTAATGAGTCACAGTATACTTCCTGCTGGAAAAAGGAAGGGCATGGTGATCTGACCTTCCCGCAGGCATTTGCCCATTCCTGCAACCCTGTATTTATAGAAATAGGGCAAAGACTGGGGAAAGAAAAACTTTTATATTATGCTGATAAATTGCATTTATGTGATGGAGACTTGTTGGGTTACGAACACCATCCAGGTTCTTATATACGAGTCAATCCGGGGAAGATAGCGCTGAGCAACGCTTCCCTGGGGCAGGAAGGGGTAATGCTGAGCCCTTTGCAGTTAAGCTCTCTGCTGGCTACTGTTGCTGATGGCGGGCTTTGGCAGGCTCCCTCATTGTTGCGTTATATTATAAATAGCGAAGGGGAACGAAAGGCTATAGCCGCAAAGAGTCCTAAGGAAAGGGTAATAAGTTCTGCAACCGCCGCCAAGGTGCGGGAACTAATGGAATTGGTAGTTAGTGAAGGGACTGGGAAAAATGCGGCCCTGGCAACAGTTAAAGTAGCCGGAAAAACTGCCACCAGCGAGACAGGTAGTTTACAGGAAGATGGGGAGCAATCCCTGGATACCTGGTTCGGAGGTTATTTTCCGGCAGATGAACCGCGTTGGGTCATAGTGGTTTTGGTGCAGGAAGGTGAATCTGGGGCAGCGGATGCAGCGCCGGTTTTCAGACATATCGCCCAGGAGATGCTAAGGATATTATAAGGGGGTGTCACGGGGACGGTCCTTTTGACACCCACACGTATGAGTGACAAAAGGACCGTCCCCATGTCCCTATGGAACGATCCTAGTTGTTCATTCTCACACAGTCTGCCGTCCCCATGTCCCTCCCGTGCCCCTCTCGGCTCATCGCAATTTAACCTTTGACCTTCCTTGACTAATAGCAAATAGCCTATTATAATATTCCTATAGATTGCTAAAAGTAGCAGAAATAATGGTTAAAAAAGTAAAGTGAAGGAGGCAGTTAAGATGGCAAAAGCAGTAGGGATTGACCTGGGGACTACCAATTCAGTGGTTGCCGTCATAGAGGGCGGTGATCCGGCGGTAATAGTTAATGCTGAGGGCAATCGCACCACTCCTTCGGTGGTGGCGTTTAAGGACAACAACGAAAGATTAGTGGGACAGATTGCCCGGCGTCAGGGGGCGCTGAATCCGGAAAACACCTTCTATTCAATTAAGAGATTTATGGGGCGGCGTTATTCTGAAGTAGAAAGTGAGCGCAAACTGTTGCCCTATACAGTAGTAGCTGGACCTAATGATGCTGTGCGCTTTCAGGGCCGGGATAAACTATTGGCTCCGGAAGAAATATCGGCTATGGTTTTGAAGAAACTGGCAGAGGATGCTTCTAAATATTTGGGAGAGAAAGTTAAAGATGCAGTAATAACCGTTCCGGCCTATTTTAATGATGCCCAACGGCAGGCAACCAAGGATGCCGGTCGTATTGCCGGGTTGAATGTCCTGCGGATAATTAATGAGCCCACCGCGGCGGCCTTGGCTTATGGACTAGATAAAAAGGCCAACCAGACTATTCTGGTTTTCGACCTAGGGGGAGGCACCTTTGATGTTTCGATCCTGGAGGTGGGCGATGGCGTATTCGAGGTAAAATCCACTAATGGGGATACCCATTTGGGTGGGGATAATTTCGATAAGGCTATTGTCGATTGGATGGCGGAAGAATTTAAAAAGGACCATGGCATTGATCTGCGTAAAGATAAACAAGCCTTGCAAAGATTGATAGAAACAGCGGAAAAGGCCAAGATTGAGCTCTCCAGTTTACTGGAAACCAGCATAAATCTGCCCTTTATTACAGCTGATGCCTCCGGGGCTAAACATTTGGATATGAAACTGCCCCGGGCTAAATTCGAGGATCTAATACATGCTGACTTGGCGCGGCTGCGGGCTCCGATGCAGGCGGCTTTAGACGACGCCAAGCTAAGCGCGCGGGATATTGATGAGGTAATACTGGTAGGGGGCTCTACCCGGGTACCGGCCGTACAAAAAATGGTGAGGGAAATAAGCGGGAAAGAGCCTAACCTGGGGGTAAACCCGGACGAGGTAGTGGCGGTAGGGGCTGCTATTCAAGCTGGGGTTCTGGCCGGTGAAGTTAAGGATGTTTTACTTTTGGATGTTACCCCGCTTTCTCTGGGAGTAGAGACCATGGGAGGGGTGATGACTCGGGTAATCGAGCGCAATACCACTATTCCGGCGCGGCGCAGCGAGACCTTTAGTACCGCCGAAGATAATCAGCCAGCGGTGGATATCCATGTATTGCAGGGCGAACGGGAGATGGCTCGGGATAATCGCTCCTTGGGACAGTTCAAGCTGGATGGCATTAGCCCGGCACCCCGGGGAATTCCGCAGATTGAGGTAAGTTTTGATATAGATGCCAATGGTATATTGACGGTGAGTGCCAAAGACCAGGCCACTGGCAAAGAACAAAGTGTGACCATCAGTGGTTCTTCCAACCTGGATAAGGCTGAGGTTGACCGCATGGTGAATGATGCCCAGGTTTATAGTGAAGATGATAAGAAGCGGCGGCAAGAAGTGGAGGTAATGAACCAAGGGGATAGCCTATGCTACACGGTTGAGCGCAAACTCAAAGCAGTCGGCGAACAGCTTCCCTTGCACGAAAAAGCTCGGATAGAAGATCTTTTACAGGAATTGAAAAAAGCCCTGGAGGAGAAGGCGGGTATGGATAAGCTGAAAGAGCTTATCGATGAACTAGGACAGGCAGCCTATAGCCTGGATAATATAGAACCTGCTGCTGCCGGGGCCGGAGGAAGCGAGCAGACTGCTGGGGGGGATACTGAGGTAGTGGATGCTGAATTCGAGGAAAATTAGGAAACTAACGGGGGATGCAATGAGTCATCCCCCAGTGACTTTAAGTAAATGGAGGGGCCCATATGGCAGTTAAGTACCTTGATTATTATAAAATCCTGGGTGTCGATCGCGATGCCGATGCTAAAAAGATAAAAGCGGCTTATCGTAAACTAGCCCGCAAATGGCATCCGGATTTACATACCG
>CAYRCG010000028.1:0-17560 GCA_964422685.1 uncultured Syntrophomonas sp.
AGTTTGAGGGCTCTTGAACGGTAAGGAATAGCGGGTAATTACTAATACGCCTCACGCCTCACCCCTCACCCTGCACCTTTTCAATACATAGAGGAGAGTTTTATTATGATAGTCCATGTATTGGCTAGTGGGAGCACTGGAAATGCCGTATTATTCCAATTCGGGAAGAACAAGATACTGGTCGATGTCGGAATAAGCTGCCGCCGAATCGAGCGCGGACTGCAAACGATAGGGGTAAAAGCGGGGGAACTAGATGCTGTATTACTTACCCATGAGCATAATGACCATATCAAAGGACTAGATGTCTTTATCCGCAAGTATCGGCTACCGGTTTATACCAAACCGGCCACTTGGGAAAGGATTGATTGTCTGAAAAAACTCCCCGCAGAATCCGTAAAAGAATTGGAAGGAACCTTTTCATTGGGAAAAGTGTTGATAGAACCTTTTCCTATCTCCCATGATGCAGCCGATCCGGTGGGGTACTGTTTTCATTATGGTAAATACAAAGCCGTCCTCGCCACCGACCTGGGGGTAGTAGACCGAGAGGTTGAACAGGCTTTATCTTTTTCCGATATCGCCGTTTTAGAATCTAATCATGATCCGCAAATGCTCAAAAACGGACCCTACCCCCCCTACCTCAAGAAGCGCATAGCAGGTAAGGAAGGGCACCTATCGAATTACGATACCGCCCGCCTGCTGTCTACTATACCCCGCCTTAAGCCCCTGCGGGTTTTGCTGGCTCACATCAGCCGGCAGAATAATCACCCCGTACTGGCTCAGCAAACGGTAGGCCGAATCCTAGAAGATGCCGGGTGTGAATTAGGCCGGGAAATGGGCATATATCCCACCTTCCCCCAGCAGGGGATAAGCTGCAGCATGAGTCAGGTATTTGCAGCCGGCGTTTCCCTTAATCGCTACCCGGTTTTCCCCAGCCATAATCCCCTTTAAACTCGACAAAGCGCACTTCCCCCAAAACTTTCCGGATTAGCTTATTGTCTTCGCCCTTTTTGAGCAGCATTAATTCTTGCCTATCGGGAGGTCCTAAAGGCAAAAGCATGATGCCGCCGATTTTAAGCTGCTCCAACAAGGGCAAGGGAAGGGAAGAAGCCCCTGCAGCTGCGATAATCCGATCATAAGGGGCATATTCCGGCCAGCCTTGGCTACCGTCACCTACCCGAAAAGCAATATTCTGGTAGCCCATTCCTTTGAGCCTTGTCTGCGCTTTTTGTGCTAACTCCGGTATTAGCTCAATGGTGAAGACTTCGCCGGCAAATTCCGCCAAAAAAGCGGTTTGATAACCAGAGCCGGTGCCTATTTCCAATACCCGGCAGGCTTTGTTCAGTTCCAGGGCCAGAGTCATTTCCAGAACCAGGCTGGGTTGAGAAATGGTCTGCCCGAAGCCTATGGGCAAAGCCCGGTCATGTTCGGCCAGGTCTTTGTATTCATTATCAATGAAGCGGCTGCGCGGCAGGCGTTGGAAGAAGCGGATAATTTCCCGGGATTTCTTATCTTTGTACTTCACGGCATAGCACTTCCTTTCCCTTAGCCGTTGTTTTGTGCGATTACATCATAACCCCCATGCCGGGTACAGCGCAAATAACGATGAAAATGACATGGGGCACGTTCGGAATGATAGCACCGTGCTTGGAATGTCTAACGCGCCTGTCATTGCGAGGAGCATAGCGACGTGGCAATCTTCCCCTAGGAAATATTGACCATCCTCAAAAACCGCTCGGTCATTACGCGGGAAGGAGAATTTATTATTTACCCCGATGCGCGCGAATTGTAAGCTATCGCTTGATATTATTTGTACCCGATTGAAAAACGCACTGCTGTATAAGCAGTGCGTTTTATTTAAGCCGGTTAGGCGTATCAATCTATTATTTGCCGGAGGGATAATAATGTGTATGCAACAGTTCATGGGATTTATGTCCCAAGGGCTCCTGGAGGAATTCCTCATATAGTTTGATTACTTCGGGGTTTTCATGGGATTTACGCAAGGGCAGGCCGGCATCTTCTAGGTATATGGCTTCTATTCTTTCTTTTTTCTTAGCAATAGTGGAAGGGATAGGCTGGCCGCCACCACCTATGCAACCGCCGGGGCAGCACATTACCTCGATAAAATGATAGGGGGAGGTGCCGGCCTTGACTTCATCCATAATCTTGCGGGCGGCCCCCAGTGAATTGGCTACGGCTACCTTTACCGTAGTCCCGCTCAAATCCAATTCCGCTTCCTTCATGCTATCAAATCCACGGACAGCGGTGAAGTTGACATCCTCCAAGGTTTGGCTGGTTACAACTTCATATACTGTACGTAGCGCTGCCTCCATAACCCCGCCGGAAGCACCGAAGATAACGCCAGCACCGGTATAGGCGCCTAAAAGGGAATCGAAATCGCTGGGCTCTAGCATATCCCAATATGCACCGCCCATTCTAAAGAGTTTGCCCACTTCCCGGGTAGTAAGTACCAGGTCTACGTCGCGGTAGCCACTGGAATTCATCTCGGGACGCTGGGCTTCATATTTCTTAGCGGTACAAGGCATTATAGATACCGAGTAAATCTTGGCTGGGTCTACGCCTATTTTCTCCGCCCAATAAGTTTTAGCCAGGGCCCCGAACATCTGCTGCGGGGATTTACAACTGGACAGATGCTTTAATTGGTCGGGGTAGAAAGTTTCGATGAAGTTAATCCAACCGGGGCTGCAAGAGGTGAGCATGGGGAGGGTGCCCCCTTCATTGAGCCGCTTTAACAGTTCGTTGCCTTCCTCCAGTATGGTAAGGTCGGCAGTAAAATTGGTATGAAATACATAATCAAAGCCGAGTTGCCGCAAACCGGCGACAAAATTAAGCATATCTAGGGAGCCGGTAGCAATACCTAGTTCTTCCGCCACCGATACCCGTATCGCCGGAGCAATTTGGGTGATAACGATTTTTTCCGGGTCAGCTACGGCAGCCAGGAATTCCTCGATTTGTTCGTTTTCAATTATCGCTCCAACCGGACAGACCAGGGAGCATTGTCCGCACATAACACAGGTGGTCTCGGCGAGGAGCTTGCCGCCGGTTGTTTGAGGTATCCCGTTCACGACTTCCAAAGCGCCTACCGTCTGTACCTCATTACACATTTCAACACAGCGGAGGCAAAGGGTACATTTGGAAGTGTCGCGAATGATAGCCGGGGTGGAACGGTCTTGGGGAATTCTAAGAGGTTTGTGCTCGAAAGAGCGAATGATTAGGGTCTCAGCTAGGGTCTGCAGTTCGCAATTCTGGTTGCGGGCACAGTTCAAACAGTCTTGGGGGTGTACTCTAAGTATCTTTTTAAGATTGTTTCTTCTTTCCGCGATGACCCTGGGGGTGTTGGTCTTTACCTCCATACCCGGGGTGGCCACCTCGGTGCAGGAGGTTTTAATTTCCCCGTTTATGTCGACTACGCAAATCTTACAATTATCCTTCACCTGAAGGTCAGGGTGACTGCATAAGGATGGTACAATAAAGCCGGCGGCTGCTGCTGCTTGCATCACGGTTGAGCCTTCGGGGACCGAAACCTCGAAACCGTTTACCTTGATAGTGACCATAGCAAATTCGCCTCTCTCCCTTTATATATTTTGCTGCATTACGCGTACTTTCCTTAGTTTATTGATTAAGGAAAATAGTGTCAAGCTGAAAAATAGGGAGGGGTGAGGCGTGAGGGGTGAGGCGTGAGGGGTGAGGGGTGAGGAGTGAGGGGTATTAGTAATTACCCGCTATTCCTTACCGTTCAAGAGCCCTCAAACTCCCTTTTCATCGTTGTTTGCGACCTCGGGTCATGGGGGTTAATATGAAAATAACTTCGTAATAGGCGGCTTAATAGAATATACTGCTCGCCGTCTGCGCATGGGCAACACCGGCAGCTTGCCTCGTGCTCAAGGGGTACCGCGCGGACTTCCCGTCCATGGGAAGACGCGCGCTCGTGACGTCCTGTCACTCGCCCCCTTTCGCCTACTCGGCTTCGCTGGGTGTTGCATCCATGCTTCGCCAATCGCTCGCTGGTATATTCCTATCGCGCCGCCCCGCGTCACTCCGAGCCTTGCAGGGAATCTTACCCCCGCAAAACTTACCATCCTAGGGGAAGATTGCCACGTCGCTTCGCTCCTCGCAATGACATAAACCCCCAAAAATCTGCGAAAATCATAGTTAATCTGCGAATATCTGCGTCAAAAAACCAATATCGCTACCCCGCTATTTTCATCGTTATTTGCGCTGAACCCGCTCAGCATGGAGGTTAGTATGAAATGGTGAGGAGTGAGGGGTAAGGGGTGAGGGGTATTAGTAATTACCCACTATTCCTTACCGTCCAAGAGCCCTCAAGCTCCCTTTTCATCATTGTTTGTGGTCCCTGACCATGGAGGTTAGTATGAAACCCCCGCCATATTATCATTTTATTGTTCCCCTGCTGCCGTCATATTCCTTACCCTTTGAGCATAGGGCTTATGCCCAGACCTTGTCAATTCTCCTTTTTCCCTGAAGAAGACAGCCTTGCTTCTATATTTTACAGCATTGTTAATACTTTTCCACCCTAATATCCTGCTATATATGCAATGGCACAGAGGCTAAAGCAAAAGTGTTTACCGAGTTATCCTACCATAATTAAATTCAATTTTACCCGACAATTATTCTCCACCTAACTTCCGGAAAGAGGAGGATACCGATCTAGTATAGAATTAGTGATTGATAGCCCCCAAATATCATTGCTATGAAAGGGGTTTTCAGACGCAGATTTACGCTGGCCCTTCGGGCGCTGATGGACGCTGATACTATCTTAACCACTGAACAGCGGGTGCCCTGACCCTTTTCGTTTACCGTGATGCACGTAGTGCGTGAAAATTCCGAGCGCGGCTACTTGTCATTGCTGTGAATAAGGACTAAAGATTGCCACGTCGCTTCGCTCCTCGCAATGACAAGGGCAGCATTATTATTCGTTTATCGTGGTGCGGCTCTGCTGCATAGGAATTCCGAGCACAGTCCTTGTCATTCCAAGCGTAGCGAGGAATCTATCGTCGGTAGGTAGTTGCGTCCTTCGGGCCATAGGGGACTTAATAAGATTAAAAGGAGAAGCAAAGGGTAAAATGAAGATAGGAATTGATATAGATAATACCATAACCCATACTACGGAAATAATCTTGCATTATGCCGGGATATTCGGAAATGAGCGCAAGCTCAACACTATACCGGACACCAACTACTACTACCTAGAGGATGTGCTGGGTTGGGATGAGTACAGTTCTGACCTATTCCTTAATACCTATCTAGGCACCATCTACCGGGAGATGAAACCCAAGGAAAAGGCGGTAGCCGCTATTAAGCAACTGAAACAAAAGCATGAACTTATACTCATCACCTCCCGCAATCAGAATTTCCACGAGGTAGAAAAGGTAACCCGAGATTGGCTGCAACACTATGAAATCCCTTATGATGATTTGATTCTAAATACCACCAGCAATATGCATCATTTCAGCAAACTGGAAGCCTGTATGCAAAACGGGGTAGGGCTTATGATTGAGGATCACCATGAACTGGCCTGGGAAATAAGTCAAGAAATGCCGGTGTTATTATTCGATTATCCCTATAACCGGCATCTTAGCTCGGAAAATATTATACGGGTGAAGCACTGGAATGAGGTTTTGACTTGGGTTGAACAACTTCCGGCCCGGGGCAGACGAGTTTAAGCTTTATTAAACAAAATGCAGCTCATCGGCATAATGTCCGCTTTGTTTTGGGCCGCAGACCTTGTCATTGCTATGAAGGGGGTTTATGACCCCCACTCTATGTGGCAGTTTGCCGATCGAAAGTAGAATTTCCCCCATAGTTATCAGGTATTGGTAATGACTGTGATTGTATACTTGCCCGCCATACTTGCCCTTGCCGCTTTAGAGAGATATAATTTTTCCCAAAGAAAAAAACGGCTTTATTTTATTTATAGCGGGAGTGTGTAGCGGCTTTATAGAAAGACGTGAGTTTGATTCTATTGTAAAAACCCCTTCTTGTAGCATAGGGTTGCATAAGTATTACTTTTTGCAGCAGAATCATTTTTCTAGTAGTTATAAAAAAGCAATTAAACATAACTAAAGTTTGAAAACAGAATTCATAATAAACGAGGAGGATAAAATGATGGGGTCCAAGACTTACAATCCCTACGACCATGCCCAGGCACAATTCGACCGGGTAGCAGGAATCGTCAACCTGGATGGAGCCAGCAGAGAATTGCTGCGCCAGCCCATGCGAGAGTTCCATTTTTTGATACCGGTCAAAATGGACAACGGCAGTACCCGGGTTTTTCGCGGCTTTCGGGTGCAGCATAATGACGCCAGAGGGCCGGCCAAAGGCGGTATCCGTTTCCACCCCCACGAAACCGCGGACACGGTTCGCGCCCTGGCCATGTGGATGACCTGGAAATGTGCGGTAGTAGATATCCCCCTAGGCGGGGGCAAGGGCGGAATAGTATGTGACCCGCGCAACTTGAGCGAGAATGAGCAGGAAAGGCTTTGCCGGGGATGGGTGAGGCAGATAGCCCGAAATATCGGTCCCAACCTGGACGTACCCGCGCCCGATGTTATGAGCAATGCCAAGCATATGCTGTGGATGCTGGATGAATACGAAACCATTCATGGAGCGAGATACCCCGGCTTCATCACCGGTAAACCGGTAGGCATGGGCGGTTCCTTAGGGAGGACAGAAGCTACCGGGTATGGGGTTATATACACCCTGAGGGAAGCCCTGAAGGAAAAAGGCATCGATATCGCTGCAACTACCGCCAGTATCCAGGGTTTTGGTAATGTAGCCCAATATGCAGCCCGCCTTTACAGTGAACTAGGGGGCACGGCTATCACCGTTTCCTGTTGGGACCATGTGGAGGGCAAGCCCTATACTTTTCGTAAAAAGGACGGCATAAATGTAGATGAACTATGCGGTATTACTGATATGTTCGGGGGTATAGATAAAAACAAAACTCAGGATTTGGGTTATGAGATTCTGGAAGGCGGAGCCTGGTTGGAGCAAGAGGTGGATATCCTGATACCAGCCGCCCTGGAGAATCAGATTACTGGTGCTAATGTAGATAAAATCAGCCCCCAGGTAAGAATTTTGGCCGAGGGAGCCAACGGCCCCACCGCGCCAGAGGCCGACGAAGTAATCAAAAAGCGCGGTATTTTTGTCATACCAGATTTTCTGGCCAATGCCGGCGGGGTAACCTGCAGCTATTTTGAACAGGTACAATCAAACAGCAATTACTTCTGGGAAAAGGACGAAGTTTTAGAGAAATTGGATAGTAAAATGAGCGCGGCTTTTAAGGCGGTTAGCGAATTATCCCAGCAAAGTAGCCTTTATATGCGCGATGCCGCCTATGTGATTTCCATCAATCGGGTAGCCCAAGCCGCCCGGATGCGGGGCTGGGTATGAGAACTGAGAATGGAGTTCGGAGGGCGGAAGGCGGATAGCGGATAGCGAAATGTACCTCAGGCAGTAAATCCGCTCACCGGGAGGCAGCACCGGCCATGAGAGGTAAGGGCCGGTTGCGGCCCTCCGGCTGAATGGATTAGTATTGTTAGCTATGGATAAACCTGAACCAAACCTATGGGCATAGGACCCTTAAAGGCTTTTTATTTCCCCCCGATGCCCCGCCAGAAAGCTAAGGCTGCTTCCCCCAGGGAAACCGAATTATAGCCCCCTTCTAAAACGGCGAAAACTCGCCCGAAGCATTTTTCACGAGCAAATCCCCCCAGCATTTTCCCCATCTCATGGTAATCTTCCGTATCCAGCAGCCTGCCCCAATCTTTACTATGGCGGTCAAAGCCAGCGGAAACCCCCAATATATCTGCTCCCGGCAGGCTATCCAAGCGCTTTGCCATGCCCTGCAAGAAACTTTTGGCACTGTTGCCATCGGGATGATAATAGGAGAAATCCGGGCGATTTTTGGCATGATTGCTGGTACCATCCCCAAAATGCAAATCGAAATCCACCACCTGGGCGGAGTTGATTGACCCTTTTTGCCATTGCTTTTCTATAGCTATCGCGATATTGTTAAAATAGCAAAAACCCCAAAAACCATCCGGGCTAGCATGGTGTCCGGGAGGTCGGCACAAAGCAAAGGCCGGTTCACCCGCTACCGCTAATTCCGCTGCCTTAATAGCGGTTCCGGCGGAGAGCAAGGCCATTTCATAAACCTGCCGGTTGAATCTGACCCGATTAAGATGGTGCTGGTTATGCACCAGCAGAACATCATTATCATCCGCCGGGAGAGCCTCTTCAAACGGATATTCCTCCCGCAACAATTCCAGGGCTTTATCTAGCCGATGCGCCGAAGCTGCCGGGTCACTGCAATAGCTGGTCAGAAATTGGGGGTTGAATATCACTTTCATGCAATCCCTCCTGTATCATTTTTCAAGCATTGTATAACTTTGTCCCTAATCCGCTAATTCGCCAAGAATGTTTTTTCCCCTGCCATAAGGCTATGAATAATAATCTTTAATCTTATTCTGGATAAGGATTATAATAAGAATTGCGAGCGATTCCTCGCGTGATTTGCTGGGGGTGGGGCGAAAAACATGGCAGGTATTAGGCAAAATCTGAAGCAATTCTTCGGTATTAATTCCAGCATAGTATCCACACTTATAATGGTGATCCTGATTGGTATGGGCGAGAAAATGGCTGAGCGTTTTTTGCCCCTTTATCTGATTGCCCTGGGTGGCAGCATCTATGCTGTAGGTTTTCTGAATGCCATGGATAACTTTCTGAGCGCCATCTATTCTTTTCCCGGAGGGTATTTAGCAGAAAAACTGGGTTACAAAAAATCCTTGATGCTATTCACGGCAATAGCCCTTTTTGGCTATGCCATAGTCATACTCATCCCCTGCTGGCAAGCCGTGCTGGTCGGGTGCATATTCTTTATTTCTTGGACGGCTATATCCCTGCCTGCCATTATGGGCCTAGTCTCCCGGGTAATGAGCCGAGATAAAAGAACCATGGGTGTCACCTTGCATTCACTGGTAAGGCGTATTCCCATGGCCTTGGGACCGATACTTGGCGGTTTGCTTATCGGGGTTTTTGGTAAAGTCGAGGGTATACGCATCGCCTTTTGTCTCGCTTTTGTCCTGGGTCTTATTTCTTTGCTCGTGCAATACTATTTCATCGAAGAACAAGTAGAAGAAAAGGCGGAAACCCACCTGCATGCCCGGGATATATTTTCGTCTTTTTCCCCGGGATTACGCAGCCTGCTCCTTTCCGATATATTGATACGCTTTGCCGAGCAGATACCGTATGCCTTTGTTGTCCTGTGGGTAGTGGAGGTAAATAAGATATCTCCCTTCCATTTCGGCATCCTGACAACTATTGAGATGGCGACTGCAGTACTGGTATATATCCCGGTAGCCTATCTGGCAGATAAATATGGCAAAAAACCCTTTGTGTTGATTACTTTCGTTTTCTTTACCCTTTTCCCCTTAGTCCTATATTTCTCCCATAGTTTTGCCTCCCTGGCTTTTGCCTTTGTCGTTCGCGGTCTTAAGGAATTCGGTGAACCCACCCGCAAGGCTCTTATTATGGATTTGGCCCCGGAAAACCTCAAGGCCGCTACTTTCGGCACCTACTATCTAACTCGGGATGTTATCGTTTCGCTGGCCGCCCTAAGCAGCGCCTGGCTCTGGCATATCTCCCCCGGTACCAACTTTATAACCGCTTTTATCTGCGGCTTAGCCGGTATGCTGGTCTTTGCGCTTTGGGGTCAGGATCTGTCATCCCCCGCAGAACAAGTGGAAAGCGAAATATAAAAAGCTATATGGTATATCCGCGGGACTTCATTACAATAGTTTTTACAATAGTTTTTACAATAGTTTTTCCAGTAGCTTCGGCAACTGGGGAGTGCCGATTTCCTCCAAATCATAGCGCACCCTCAAAGCCGGTTTATCAATAGTCATAATCCGGCGCAGGTCTATAGGGGTTCCGATCAGCACCAGCTCTGCCGGGGATTTATTTATACATTGCTCCAGTTCGGCTATCTGGGTCTTCCCATAGCCCATGGCCGGAAGCAAACGGGATAAATGCCCGTACTTAGCGAAGGTCCCCAGGATGCTGCCGGTCGCATAGGGGCGGGGGTCTATCAATTCGCCAGCCCCTAATCTTTCCGCCGCAATAACCCCTGCACCGTAAGCCATTTCCCCATGGGTCAAGGTAGGACCGTCTTCTACTACCAGGACCTTTTTACCCCTTACAGATTCAGGGTTTTCCACCGTAATCGGGGAATCGGCAAGAATAATTTCGGCCTGTGGGTTGGTTTTAACAATTGCTTCCCTGACCGCCTCTACCTGAGCGGGGTCAGCGGAATCGACCTTATTGATAATGGCCACATCCGCCATACGCAGGTTAGTTTCGCCCGGATGATAAGTGCCTTCGTGTCCGGGACGGTGGGGGTCTAAAACCACTATGTGCAGATCAGAAACATAAAACGGTATATCATTATTGCCTCCGTCCCAGAGAAGCACATCCGCCTCTTCCTCCGCCTGGCGCATAATGTCTTCATAATCGACCCCGGCATATACTACCATACCGTTATCTATATGGGGCTCGAATTCTTCCCTTTCTTCTATGGTGCATTTGAATTTGTCCAAATCCTCGTAGCTGGCGAAACGCATACAGCGCTGTTCTTCCAGATTCCCATAAGGCATAGGATGCCTTATTATAGCCACCTTTTTCCCCTGGGCAGTGAGCAGGTCGGCAACATAACGGGTAGTCTGACTTTTCCCGCTGCCGGTCCTCACCGCAGTGACCGCCACTACCTGTCGTTTGGACTTCAGCATAGTTGTTTTGGGTCCCATCAAGCGGAAATCTGCCCCCACCGCCAAAACCAGGGAGGCTTTATGCATCACATATTCGTGGGCTACATCACTATAGGCGAAAACCACCTGATCCACCTTATGTTTCTCCATCAAAGCTGATAGCTCCGCTTCTGGATAAATGGCTATACCTTGCGGATACTGCTTGCCGGCTAATCCCGGGGGGTACAGTCTTCCCTCTATGTCCGGAATCTGGGTCGCAGTAAAGGCCACCACTTCATAAGCCGGGTTATCCCGAAAATAGCAATTGAAGTTATGAAAATCCCTTCCTGCAGCACCCATAATAATCACTTTAGTAACTTCCATCAAAACCCACCTCTTTAGTTTAGTATAAAAATAGCCCCCTAGTGTCACTCCGAGCCTGGCGAGGAATCTTCACCCATTTCCGTCGCAGAAAAACTCAGCCCCCTCCCAAGAAAAAACCTGGATATCCCGGCGCTGTTCCAAGCCTAGTCTTTGATAAAAAGCGCCCGCAGTTTGGTTATCATTGAACACAAATAAGTGCACCTTAAGGGCCCCTAGTCTGCGCAATTCCCGCACAGCTTCTCGCAAGAGGCTGTGCCCATAACCCCGGCCCTGATAGTCTGGATGTATCGCCAGGTGGTAGATATATCCCCGGCGCCCATCGAAGCCCCCCAGCACCGTCCCCAGCAATCGCTCCCCTTCCCTCAGCAATAAGCAGGTGGAGGGGTTTCTTTGCATAAATAAGCACAGAGATTTTTTGTCATCTCCTTTACCCAAGCCTAGCCCGGGCAGGCATTGCCATAATTCGAGCATGGCAGGCAAATCTTTTATTTCCGCCCTCTCTATCCTAGCAGGAATAGTCACCGTTTTATTCCTCTTCTTTACTCTAGTTTAATCCGTGTTTTAGGCCATTAGTTCCTGTAGTAGTTCTGCTGACGGCTTATTCACTATAGTAGCCACCGTCCGCCCCCGGTAAGTGAAAACATTATAATCCTTATCTGTAATCTCCCCGATCATGGCGGCGACACCACCCTTACTGCGGATAGCCTCCAGAACCACCTCCACATCTTCCGGGTGCACTTGCAGTAGCATACGGGCTTGGGTCTCGCAGATAAATATTTCTTCCGGGCTAATATTGGCTTCCCGTATCGGGGCCTTATCCAATTCTACCCGAGCGCCCAATCCACCGAAACGAGCAGATTCACAAACCGCCGCCCCGATTCCGGCTGCCCCTAAGTCCGAGCAAGCCTTGATCTTTCCGGTACTGAAGGCGGCCAGGGCAGCCTCCATTGTCACCCTTTCCTCGTTAAAAAGGGCTAAAGCCGGTTGCATTACCGGTACTAACCCGGCTCTATATAAGGTATCATTGCCATCGCTGCCAGTTTCCCCGATTATGATAAGCTTATCGCCGGCGGATTTTGCCGGTTTGGTAAGGGGTTTTTCCGTAATTTGCCGGCCAATTACCGCCAAGACCACTGCCGGTACTATATCGCTGAAGGAATCGGAAAAACCCCCTCCGACCACAAATACCCCCATGGTCTCACACATTTTGGCTATCCCTTCCAGCATCAGATTAATCCGTTCCCCGCTTTTCATTACTACACATTGACCACAGCTACATTCCCCGGCAAATCCGCAGGGTCCAACTATAACTTCCCTATCCAGAGGGCGGGTTCCGATAAAATCTAATAGAAACATAGGCCTGGCTCCCATAGCTACGACATCGCGCATAGCCCCGCCCGCCCCGGTGGCAGCGGCATCGTAGGGCCGAGGTACGCTAGGAGAACAATGGCTTTCCATTTTCGCCGCTATCAGGCAATCAGTGCCCGGAATACGAAAAACTGCCGCATCATCATTAGCATCGGGCCCCACCAATAAGGCGCCGGGCCAGAGACTCTCCACCTTTTGGTTGAGCTCTTTAAACAGGCCGAAATTAATGGCCTTATCTGTGTTGTGGTGCAGGTGCACAAAAAGGGCATGCATTAGCGCCTTTTCCACCTTATTCATAAAACTTCCTCCTCGTATAATAAGTTTTGCAAGGGGGATTTTTAACGCCCCCGCGCTAGTTAACAAGCCAATCGGCTTGTCCATACCCATGATAAAGTAGTCGGCATGATGTCAATTAGATGAAGGTCCTTTCTTTTCCCGTTTAGACGAAAGGCTAAGTATTTGTTTAACAATTATTTAAGTATCAGTGAAATTTTAGCCCATTACTGAAGATAGCCATCGCGGGATTCCAATCTAACCCTAAAGTTAAGTATTTCCCATTACCTGCTTTTCTCTCTAATTGTATAGCATCCTTTTCCTCCTGATAAGTGTTTTTTCATGTATTCTTCATGTATTCTTCGTTTACAAATAGAAATATAACGCCATATTTTTGTTAATTCGCTATTTTCCCCTGATGATAAATAGGTATTGGAAAAGTACCCCAACATCATGTTGGCAACCCTGCTATAATATGGTATGTTATAATTCATCCATGGAAAGGAGGCTAGACCTAATGCCGGAAGAATTCCAAGCAGGTTGTCAAAGACCCCCTATTAAAAAACCCGTAGTTGCTAATGAAGAAAACGAGCCAAATATTATTATCGAGGAGGCGAAACAATCTATGATTAAAGTAGGCAAACCCGCCCCAGATTTTACTGCTTCGGCTTATTCAAAAGGTAAATTCTTCAATGTCACCCTGTCGGAGTTTAAGGGTAAATGGGTGCTTTTATGTTTTTACCCGGGTGATTTTACCTTTGTCTGAGCTACTGAAATCTCAGCAGTTGCTGAAAAGTATGAAGAATTTAAAGAACTAGGTGTAGAAGTCCTTTCCTGTAGTGTTGACAGTATCTATGTGCACAAAATGTGGAATGACCACGAATTATCGAAAATGATAAACCGGGATATCCCCTTTGCTATGCTTTCAGATCAAGATGGCAGTATCGGCAGGATGTATGGCATTTATAATGAGGAAAATGGGGTAGAAACCCGGGGGAGATTCATCATCGATCCCGATGGGGTTGTTCAGGCTTACGAAGTACTAACCCCGCCGGTAGGCAGGAATGTCGCGGAATCCATCCGGCAAGTTCAAGCCTTCCAGTTAGTCCGTGCTTCAAAAGGTACCGAAGCTACCCCCGCTGGTTGGAGACCGGGTAAGCAAACCTTGAAACCTAACCCGGATTTAGTAGGCAACATATGGAAGATATGGAAAGTAAGCGAGGCTTTCGAAAAATAAAACTTGACTGTATATAGCTTTACAAACCGGGGCTATCAGGATAAAGATAGCCCCGGTTTATTTATGTTGGCTTCTATCCCTCGCTTTACTGCGGTTTTATCGTACCGGTTCGTTAGTGCATATTACAATAACTTTGGACATTTATCAGAGATACACAGCATTATGCAGGGTTATGTTAGGGGAAAACCGGCATCGGAATAGCTATGGAAGATGTGGCCCGGGTGGGGGGATTCCGAATACCCGGACCGCTCAGTCGTATTGCTTTTAGCCGGATATTGGCAGAAGACCACTACAAATTGTGGCAAAATTGGGCCAAGAGTTGCCGTTTGGCGGTTGGCCACTTCCCGTGATGGGAGGTGATGCCCATGGTTACATATAGCGGATTATTTCAATTTTGCTTAGTAATCATCGGAGTTATTACTCTGTTTATTATACGCAGAAAATAACAACCGCCTTTTGATAATGGCGGTTGTTTAAGTCTTCCAGGACTAGCCGCCGTGCAAAAAGCGGCAACTCCCTTTATTAAGGATATCGTAACATGGTTGGTATTATTCGTCAACAAACCGATAGAGGGCAAAACAGCTGCCAATATTTCAAAACGCCTATATTTTTCTTATTCGTCAAAGATATGCAATTGTCTGCCATATTCTTTCCACCGCTCATAGGCTTCTCTCAGCGGTGCATCGAGATAACTCCAAGCCTTCTCCTTTATCCAATCCGGCACAGCATAAGCCGCTTCAGCAATGCTTCCTGTTATAGCAGCAAGGGTGTCGCTGTCACCACCGAGAGAGATGGCGTTGCGGATAGCGTCTTCAAAGTCCCTACTTTCAAGAAATGCAATAATCGCCTGGGGAACTGTATCCTGGCAGCTTTCGTTGAAGCGATAAGCAGGACGTATCTCGTCAAGGGTTCTACCTAGGTCATAGCCATATTCCCGTTCTATGTGTTCTTTGATTCGCCATTTATATTGTTCGAGATTTAAGCGCCTGTTGATAGGGTTACCCATATCATCGCCATAACCACCTGTATAGAAACGGCACATAAATATAGCGTCCGTCACCGCCAAGGCACCTTTTATTCCTTCGGGGTGGTTATGGGTCACCTCGGCAGACAACCTTGCTCTGTCTCTGCCGACTTGTGGCCACATTCCTGTCCGGGCGCGGAATCCACAGTCCATTACCCACGCGCAAGGGGAAACCCTCATCGCCGAACCGTTGCCCCAACTGTTGTATGGCTTACGCTCTTCGGAATGTACCCAACTGCCGAAGCGATTGCCGTACCCGGCATGGGGATAGAGCCGCCCCCATTTTTTATAGGCATCAATGAAATCGTCAGCTTCGCCGCCATTCATCAAGGCCTCTGCGGTAGCAATAGTCATCACGGTGTCGTCCGTGAAAAAGCAGTCATCCCTAAACAGCGGAAAATCTTTGGTTTTGATGTTATGCCACTCGTAGACCGAGCCTACGATGTCGCCGATAATTGCTCCGAGCATTGTTTTACCTCCCCTTTACTTAAGATCTTCGTGGATTTCCTCCCCGCAATTTGAATTGTAGCCACCAATGGTGTCCGTTTCCGGTCCGCCCATCGGGCCGCCCTCATCGAGCAGCTTGCGCCGCTTTATTTGCTGCGCAGCAACATAGTGTTCATCAATATAGCTTTCGATTTCCCCGAGTAGTTCACGGCTAATGCTAAAGGACGCCCTTATCAACCGCTACCTCCACATTACCTCTTTTTGCAGTAGATTTAGCTGCAGTCTTTTCGGCTTCTGTTAACGCTTTGTTGAATTCAACAGCTAACGTCTTAGCGTTAATAGCACTAAAGACCAGGGAAGCTGTATATAAAAAACCCCGCAAACCCGCATGGTGTCAAGGCTTGGGGGGTTCTTACCATCCAATTGTAGTTATTCAGGTAATTATTATCAGTAGGTTCCATAAGGTTAGGGGAAATTAGGTAATCATTCATAGTAGACTTTCTTAGGATGATATTGAATTTACAACATATTAAAGGGAAACCTCAGACCCATAGGTCACTGGAGTAAGATCAGCTTAATTGAATTTACTGGATATAACTTTTTACCTCATCAAGGTCTTTATATTCATAGACCCTATCAAGTATCACGTCCAAGGTAGTAAGATCCAGCTCGGGAAAGCGGTTCTTTACCTCCAGCGGCAAGGGGCCAAATCGTTTGGTCAGGAACCTTATAATTGTACCGACCTTTTCTTCCTTCCGGCCTTTTTCAATGCCTTTTTCTATGCCCTCGCCCAAACCTTTTTCATAAGGCTCTTTATATAAAGCAGATTGCATAAGGATTTCCTTCCTAACCAAGTGTGGTACGGACTTCATCAATATTTTTGTAATCCAGCAATTCCTCAGCGATAATATCTAACTTGTCTGCATCTGCCGCTTCTATTTTTTTCTTTAAATCCACAGGCAAAACGCCAAATCGCTTTGTCAAAAATTTTACTATTAGTTTTGTCTTTTCGTCCTTCCTTCCGGTTTCATAAGGCTCTTTATATAAAGCGGATTGCATCAGGATCTCCTCCTTTACAAATTTTTCATACTTACCTTTTTGATAAAGCCTTTTGATGCACTCTAGCGTGAGGAAATAATAGTCTTTGTCCTCCAGCCCCTCCGTCACTGCTAGGCATTCCTGGATATGTTCTTCTTCGCTTTCACCGTCATATTTCATGAACACCCGAAGTGGATAGAGCACCACTTGCTTTTGGGCTAGTACATCACATTTATCAATCTCGTAGGTTTTAATCAACCCATACCTGTATCTCATAACATCCAGGCCCTGCACCCGGCTATTAATACCGTTTTTGATGCGTTTAACGTTATCGGGTTTCTTCAGCAGTACCAGCACCTGGTAAATGGGCAGGTCATTGTGCCATCTAATATATGTGTAGTACCTGAGCATCCTTTTTTGCATTTCAGTATTGCTACGGTAGGCCGATTCAAATTCGACGTGGAGAATAAAGTTTTTCTGGTTCAATTTAATTTTAGCCATTTTAGCCAGATAATCCATTTCCCTCATATCGGGTACGGATAGCTTGGTATGCTCAAGGGCAACTTCTTCTGCATCCTTTACAGATGGTAAAATAAATTCTGCAATGCCCCTATGGTCTTTCTTCTCTAAAATTTTAATGGTTTCATCATAGGCTTGGGGCCTCGTTTCATATGACATGACCGCCCCCCTCTCTTTTATTATACCTGGTAAATAATTATTATACCATAAATAAACACCCGCGGATTAAGTATTTTTACTAGTTCCTCAGTAGGGTTTCCACTTCCCGCTTAAACCCATATTTCATCAGGTATTCCACCAGTGCCCCTTCCATAACCTCCTTTAAGGCAACCTTCTTCTCCTTACTAAATTCCCCGGCAAGCCTAGCAATAACCTCGCTCATGTAAATTGATTTCGTCCTGACTTCCCCCGGTAGAGCGTACCTCGGAATAATACCATCATCCCTGGTGCCGGTGAGCAGCTGATACAGTTCGTCCTATTTTTCCGATA
>CAYRCG010000029.1:0-5831 GCA_964422685.1 uncultured Syntrophomonas sp.
TGATATTATGCACTAATTGCAAGGTGTCCCGGCGGATTTCCGCCATGAAATCCGGCCTTTTCCCATGGCCTTTAGCGATCTCCGCCAGCCTTTGTTCCCATTGGGCCGTCAATTCCGGTGAGCAAAGGTCTTCAGGAGCCAAATCCATCAATTGTATAGCTTTGGAGGTAGGCAGCAGTTCCTTTCCCTGGCGCTCCATGTAACTGCTGCGAATGAGCTTTTCGATAATTTCCGCCCTGGTGGCCGGGGTGCCTAAGCCGCTGCCTTTGATGGATTCGCGCAGTTTTTTATCTTCCACTAATTTGCCGCAATTCTCCATGGCGCTAAGGAGGGTGCCCTCGGTATAGCGAGGCGGAGCCTTGGTCTTATGCTTGTTGGCTTTGCCGGATATTACCTCAAACCTATCGCCTTTTTGATGACGTGCCAGGGTCTGTTCCGGTAATTGCTCTTCCTCTTTCTCATCCCTGTCCGCCAGGATAGCCTGCACAGCCCGCCAGCCTTTATCTATTTCCACCTTGCCCCGGGAATAGAAATCTTCTCCCGCTACCCCGGTTACAATAGTAGTTTGTTCATAGCGATAGGGAGGATAAAGGACTGCCAGGAAGCGCCGGGCTATGAGGTCATAGAGCCTTCTTTCTTCTTCGTTGAGGGAATTAAACTTTAAGCTCTGTTCAGTAGGAATAATAGCATGATGGTCGCTCACCTTCTTATTATCGACCAGGCGTTTGCCGGGCTGCAGAGTTTTTTGTAAAAGAGGACGGGCTAAATCCGCATAGGGTCCCACCCCCATGCCTTTCAGACGCAGGGAGAGGGTAGGGACAATATCTTCGGTAATATAGCGGGAATCGGTGCGGGGATAAGTCACCAGCTTATGTACTTCATAAAGGTCCTGCAGAATAGACAGGGTTTTCTGCGCCGACCAGCCCAGACGGCGGTTGGCTTCCCGCTGCAGTTCGGTCAAATCATAAGCTAGGGGCGGCGCCTCGCTTTTAGCCACGGTTTGCACATCCCTTATAGCAGCCGTTTGCCCCTTGATGCGGGAGATTATGCCCTCTGCCTGGGCATAATCGAAGATTCTTCCCCCGTCCTTACCCCGCCAGTCTCCATAATAAGCAGAGAAATCGGCTCTAATGGTCCAATAGTCGCGTGGGATAAAATCCTTAATCTCCTTTTCCCGCTTGACTATCATAGCCAGGGTAGGGGTTTGCACCCGCCCGGCATTGAGCTGGGCATTATATTTGCAACTCAGGCTGCGGGTTACATTCAGTCCGATTAGCCAATCCGCTTCCGCCCGGCAGACTGCCGCGGCGTAAAGGTTATTATATTGCGTACCCGGCTGTAAACGGGCAAAACCCTCCCGGATGGCGTTATCGGTCTGTGAAGAAATCCATAGCCTTTTGAAAGGCTTTTTCCAGCGGACCGCTTCCATGATCCAGCGGGCTACCAATTCTCCTTCCCGTCCGGCATCAGTGGCGATTATCAATTCGGCGATATCATTCCTTTGCATAAGTCCTTTTACTACCTGGAATTGATGGGAGGTTCCTTTGATAACCTTCAATTTCATTTTATCAGGGAGCATGGGGAGGTCTTCCATCCGCCATTGTTTTAACTTTTTATCGTAATCGTCCGGCTCCGCCAGGGTGACCAGATGCCCTAAAGCCCAGGTTACCACATAGCGGGGTCCTTCTATATAACCTTTGCTTTTTTTGCCGCATTGCAAAACCCGGGCTATCTCCCGGGCCACACTGGGCTTTTCCGCCAAAACTAAAGATTTCATAGCCTAATACCTCTATTCATAAATGCTTTAGCGAAGCAAGGGATGGAGGAAGATGATTATGCATTTACTCCCCGCCTCGATGCTGCCACTATTATAGCATAAATACCGGCTTGCTCCGCCAGCCCCAAAGTAAGGGCGGCCCCCGGCATTTACCGAAGCTGAAGGAAGTGTGATGCGAAAATCGCATCAGCCCTTTATATTTAACGGGTTATAAATTTGTTTATAGTGCTGTTGTAAAATAACATATATCCTTATAGCTATCTTTATTCAGGGGGATTTCCCATGCGGGTAGAAGAGCTGTATTCCAGCTATTTCGATATTAATTGCAAAGATTTACCCTATAGTAATGAGCGGGAGTATATTCAGAATTTATTATCATTTCTGGATATTATCCTGAATGTGGCCTGTGCTTACAAGGGAATGAATAAGGATCATGCGACACTTAATGTTGCTGATGCTCACCTGCGCGGATTATCTATTTCACCTGCTGAAATCGTGGATGCTCTCTTATCCTATCGCCTGGAGGAACGCGCAAAAGGGGTTGCCGTAGAAATTAAAGGACAGGTAGAAACAGCCTATGAACATATAGAACTTCGGCTCAGAGCTGCTCTCGCGGCGGGTTTCACCCCTAAGCTAAAAGTGCTGGTTAATAAATTTCGCCTCAATGACTTCGAGAGGTTTTTACTGCTCCTGTCTTTATCCTCAGTTTTTGACAGAAAATACGAATCAATCTATGCTTTTCTTCACAACAATGTTAAAGAAAGACAAGCTACCAAGGGATTAGCCATCACCCTGTATAAGATGTTTTTTCACTTTGAAGATTACCATCTCGCTCGCAGTCTGAAAGCTGAGGGTAATTTTTTCAGATTTCTTGCGGAAAATACCGGCGAGGCTGCCAATGAACCCGGCCTGGCCGATAAAATCGTTCTCAGGCGCCGAGTGAGCTCTTTTATATTTGGTATAAACCGAATCGACCAGGGACTGGCAGACTTTGTGAGCTTCTTTGATAGGAGTGAGCGCATAGAAGGTATTCACATCCGGCATGATGAATACTACCGAATACAGAGTTATATCGAGGATGTCATGTATAATGCCAAAGGATTGGGGAATGTCTTGAACCTGTACGGACAGAATGGTATCGGCAAAAAGCATATGCTCAAACAAGCTGCCCAAGCCCTGGGATTTAACCTTATTTTTATTGATTGTGCGCAGTTAAAACTCCGCAGCCATAGCTCCATAAGACCCTTGATGGATAAGATCTACCTTGAATACATGCTAAGTGGATCAATTCCCTGTTTTATTAATATGGAGCAAAATGAAAGCCCGGGCGATGAGGAAGAAAGAGCCAAGAACCGGGATCTGCGGCTGCTTACTATAATTGAGTATATAGAAAAGGAATTCTGCTTGGCTATATGGCTGTCTGCAGTGAAGGAGGATGAATTAACTGCAGGGCAGATCAGCCTGCTATGCCTGGAGCTGCCTATGCTTACCGTAGGTGAGCGCATCGTGCTCTGGGATGTGTATTCCCGGGAGTATAAGCTGGCAGAGGATATAGATACCGTACTCTGTGCCAACCAATACATATTGACTCCCAAGACGATTAAGGATGTTCTTGATACGGCTGGCGCTTTGGCCGCATGTGAAGATAGAATTATAATTGAAAAAAAAGATATTCTGCAGGGCGTAAAGCAACACTCGGTGAATCAATTAGGCCGCCTGGCAACCCTTATCAATGCAGTTTTTACCTGGGATGATCTGGTCATTGATGAGGAGCAAAAGCGAGAGATGCAAATGATCTGCAACCAGGTAAAATATCGCAATGTGGTCGGTGAAGAATGGGGCTTTCATGCGAAAACTCCTTATGGCAGAGGGCTTTGCGCCTTGTTTTATGGTTCCCCAGGCACCGGCAAGACCATGGCGGTGCAAGTAATGGGCAATGAGTTGGGATTAGATATTTACCGCATAGACTTGTCACAACTGGTCAGCAAATATATCGGTGAAACGGAAAAAAACATCTCTGATCTTTTCCGAAAAGCGAAAAACATCAATGCTTTGTTGTTTTTTGATGAGGCAGATTCCCTCTTTGCTAAAAGGTCGGAAGTAAAAGATTCCCATGACCGCTATGCCAATGCGGACACCTCTCACCTTTTGCAGAAGCTGGAGGAATATGAGGGAATATCTATACTCGCAACTAATTATATAAACAACATTGACGATGCCTTTAAACGGCGCATCAAATTTGTGATAAATTTCGTGTTTCCCACCCCCGAGGTCAGGCTCAAGCTTTGGAAAACGCTTATTCCGAAGCAAGCGAAAATTGAAGAGGAGATTGACCTGGAGTATTTTGCCGATACCTTTGAGTTGGCCGGAAGCAATATCAAGGATATTCTTACTACCGCGGCTTATATAGCTGCCTCAGAATATACCGGATTAGCCAATCGCCATATTGTGGAGGCAATAAGGCTGAATTATAAAAAATATGGCAAGATTCTAAATGATGAGGATTTTGGGTATTTGGGTAAATAAAGGTTCTATTGCAAAAACCTCTTTTTGTTGCATAAGGCTTGCATAAATATGCAAAACGAGCGTTGGCGAAGCATGGATGCAACACCCGGCGAAGGCGAAGGGGCGAAAGGGGGCGAGCGACAGGAGGTCGCGAGAGCGCTACCTCCCATGGACGGGAGATTAGCGCGGTACCCCTTGAGCCGCGAGACAAGCCGTAGCTGTTGCCCATGCGTAGACTGCGAGGGGAATATGTATGCAAGCGATCGCATAATTATTACTTTTTGCAGCGGAATAAATAAAGGAAAAGGAGTATTTTATGAGCGCAGCATGGGAAGTGAACTTTCTGGAATTTCTCCAGGTAATACTTAATGAGATGGCTTCGGACACGGAATTGGATTTAGGTGACGAGAATGATGAGCAGCCGAAGCTTCGCTGTATTTTCCCCGTGATACGCGGCGGGGAAATTGGTTTAGCCATGGAAATAACGGTGGAACACTTGAAAACAGACAGCAGTCAGCTTCAACTCTACTGCATGATTTTTGACAGCATACCCCCGGCATCCCTGCCGGAAATGGAAAAAATCATAATGCGGCTGAATGAGTTTATTACCTTGGGCAATTTCGGCATCTATTACCGCAGCCGTCAGGTGTTTTTTAATCATGCTTATAGCGTTGAAACCGATACTAATGCGGATGGGGTTTTAAAAAATATCGGGGTAACGCTGGATATAATAATGGAAACGATTGATAATGCTTACGATCTGCTGCAACAGGCGGTTAATATGGAAATTACCTGTGCTGAGGCGGTAGAAAAAAATCTTGTTCTCGTACAATAAAAGAGAGGAGGAATCTCATAATGCCCCCAAAAAGCCAAGAACCGGAACAGAAAAAAAGCGATGAAGCTGAAGAACAGAACCAGCAAGCAGAAACGGAGCCAAGAACCGGAGATGCCGCTGAACAGGCACCGGAGCCGGTAGAAACAGGTGCTCCCAGTGATGCTGATCAGGAAAACCTGCTGGATAATCCTGTGCCTGAAAGTTCGACCGGGCCAACTGCGCCCGAGCCGGAGCAGGAATTGCCGCCTGCCCCCGCGGAGAATGAGGCCCCCCAGAGCGGTACGCCGGATCAGGGCCAGCAGGCAGGACAAGAGGCTCAAACGGGGACGGAGACCACAACGCCGAGTTCTGAATCATCCCCGCCGAGTGCTGGAACAGCATCGCAGGCCGCTGGGGGTACCGCTGCTGCGCCTGCCGCTGCGCCGCCTGCTGCTGCGCCTGCCGCTGCACCGCCTGCCGCCGCACCGCCTGCTGCTGCTGCGCCTGCTGCGCCTGCTGCCGCTGCACCTGCTGCCGCACCGCCGGTGGAAGAATACGCCTTATTAAAAAAAGATGTGACTTCGCTTGTCGGTGAGGAAGTTGGGAAAAGAAAAGAGCTCCTGCAAAAGAAATATGTGGAGGATTGGAAACAGCAAAAGAGTAAGCGGGCAGAAGAACTCAGCGAAGATCTCGCTGATGATGAGAAGTCCAAGGAAGAAACGCGCCAATCAGTTG
>CAYRCG010000029.1:5931-17163 GCA_964422685.1 uncultured Syntrophomonas sp.
AGCGAAGATCTCGCTGATGATGAGAAGTCCAAGGAAGAAACGCGCCAATCAGTTGCTCTCCCCCGAAGATCGCGTATTGAAAAGCACCTAAAGAGAGCTGATACAGCTAAGGAAGTCATCGATATAGGGGCTGATGTTGCAGATTTCGGTTTTTCCCGCGGTACTGATATTGCTGATGCCGTATACAAAAAGAGAGACCCTGGAGGGAACGATAAAGCAACTAAGGACAAGAGCGAGACAACCGGCAAGGTAGGTAATTGGGCCGGTATAGCTACCGGAGGATGGGGTATGGCTTCGGGTTTGTATGGGGCAGGCAGAAGCGGTTATCAGGCCAGACAAAAGAGTAAGAAGGGGGATGCCCGCGGTGCAAGGCTTTCACGCTTTGATACCGCCAGCAACCTTTTCGGGGCAGGAAGCGGGGCTCTTGGTGCATCCAGCGGAATAGCCGGACTTAAAGGTGCTGACGATGCCTCCGATTGGCTGGGCGCTGCTTCCGGTATGCTCGATACTGCCGGTGCTTTAACTAATTTTACTAAAGGGGCTTACCAAAAGAGAAGCTACGGAAAACTGGCTAGGCGCAGGGAGACCGTTGACAGCAAAGCAGAAATGTCCAACAAGCATATTGCTGCAAAAGAAAAATACAGAAAAATGAAAGCAGACTATGCTAAAGGTGATAAGGACGCACGCAGTAAAGAAAAACGTATGGAAATGCTAAGGCAGAGACACGAACATAAGCGTTCCAAGGACTTTACGGAGGCTATGCTTTCCGCTCAGGAGAATGCCAGTCGGAAATCCAAGGGGGGAAATTGGGGGATGGCCTCAGGAGGCTTGGGCACCTTGAGCAGCCTAATAGGCCTGGCCGGATCCTTTGCCAAGCAATTTGGGGGTGTCGGAGGAGCGATTGCGGGGGCGGTTCTCGGGGGAATCAGCGGGCTGATGAAGCTGGGTACTACGGTAGGGGATAAAATAGCTGAGGGAAAGGAAGAAAAAGCAGGGGAAAAATCAAGAGCTAAGCAGGGCGAGCAATACCTCAAAGACAAGGTAGCTTCTTTACTGAAAAAGCCAGAAGCCCAGGCTGATCATGTAAGCGAAGCGGAGGCAAGAGACATCGTCGCCCAACGTCTAGGTCTGGGGGATGCTTCTAAACCTGAGGAAGTCTACCGGAAGTTAGCGGAACGGCGCGCAGACCGAATTCTGAACAAGGAAGAAGGTTATAAGGAGGTTCTGGCGGCAATGGGCCTTTCGGAAAACGCCGATAAAGCCACGATCCTGGAAGCACTAGGCGTTTCTTAATATTATAATTGATGTTACCGCAAAAACCCCAATCTGCCGCATAATAACTGTGTGAATAAGCAACACCGGCAGGAGAGCTCGTTTTCTGATTAAGAAGGGATACTATGAGCAGCATTGAACAGATGCCTACCCGGCACTTATCAAAATCATCGGAAAAATCACTATTACGCAGGAGACTGCTGGATATAATAGAAAACACAAGCACTGGCACGCTATTATTGTGCTCCGTGGCGGGCTATGGAAAATCCACCCTTATAAATCAACTATTATCGCGGAGCAATACTGCAGCATTATGCACACTCAGCGACAGTGATAATGATCTGCAATATTTTCTGAAACATCTTGTGGAAGCCTTTGCTCAGTCTATTTCTCAGCTGGAAATCGATGAAGAAAATGAATCATTGCTCTTACAAGATATTGCCCGGCTGGCCAGGGAAAATGACCTGACAGTTATTTTTGACAATTGCCAGGTCATTAAGGAGGAAAAAGTTTGCCAGGCTATGCAATTTCTCATATCGGCGGCTGAAAATGCTTTTAAGCTGCTTATGGTTTCCCGCGAAATACCGGATTTTGCAGCTAGGTTTATTCTGGAGAATCGCTGTCGGCTCTTGCAGCGTGAAGACCTGGCCTTATCTGCCAGCGAAGTGGGCGAGGTAGTGAAAATACACCTTAACGCGGAAAGCCCTGAAATTGCCGGATATTTGCATACTATCACCGGAGGCTGGGCCGTCGGGGTGATGTTTTACCTCCGTGGCGGCACAGTACCATCAGAAGAATTAGGCTTTAGAGAAGGATTTGCTGACCTTGGGCTAATAAAGAAGTACATAAGCTATGAAATATTCTCAGCTCTTCCCCCTGCCGTACTAGAGTTTGCAAAACGAGCTGCACTTCTTGACCGTTTGAGTGTGGATTTTTGTGATACCGTTCTGGAAATCAGCAACTCCCGGGAATGTCTCAGCTTCCTGGCGGAAAATGAAATATTTTTACAGCAACACCCGGAAGAGCCATCCAACTTTATTTGGATAGATATTTTCCAAAGAGTGCTGCAAGATCTGCTCACAACAAAGCAAAGAAACCTTATCGCAGCAAAGACGCTTGAATACTATTTGAAGCAGAAAATGTATCTGGAGGCCATCAACTTCGCTTTAAAACTCGGGCAGCCGGCCTTAGTATGCCGGGCTTTATCGATCTGCGGTACGAATCTGTTGGCGGAAGAGCAGTTCGAACTCTTGGGTAAGTGTGCGTATCTGCTCGAAAACAGCAGCGAGGAGATGGATGCTTTCATTTTTGGGACCTTGGCACAGTATTACTATGTGGTCGGCAATTATAAGCAAATGGACTACAATTTCAACATGGCGGACAGTATGTTTGGCAAAGAAAATATCTACAGCATTCAGCGTATTCTTTATCGAGGCTTATTAAAGTATAAAACTGATCCCCCTAAATATCAGAAACTAGTAAACAACGCACTTTTTTATCTGGACGAATATAATTATAAATTACCTTTCCTGCTGCCCCAGGAGACGGGGATTTTGGAAGAGATAAAAGGCCTTAACTCCAGTGAACAGGAGAAGCATAATGAGAAGCCGCTGAAAGTACAACAATTTGGCACTTTCAAAATCATCGTGGCTGAAGATGGCTACGAGCTATCATGGCGCACCAGAAAGAGCTTGGAGCTTTTGTCATATCTTATCAGTCTTGAAGGCAAACCGGTTGATCGAAACCATCTTTTCGATGTCATCTGGCCGGATGAATTGCCCAATAACCATGTCGCTATGCTGCACAATATGATCTATAACACCCGCAAGGAACTCAGCGCTTATAAGCTGGAAAAACTCATTCAGTATAGGAATAAAGGCTATAGTGTGGATATGGATATCCTTGATTGCGATGCAGAAAACATATCTGATATATGTGCGGCAATTTCCCGCAAGGATATGGATAGCCTGGTGGAGAATGAAAGGCTGCTATATGATTATTGGGGTGAGTACCTGGAGAATATCAGCAGTATATGGGCCGCGGAGCTCAGGGAGTACTATGATAAAATGTTTGTAGACGGTTCCCTGTTGCTGGCGGATTTTTATTGTGAGCATAGAATATATGAAAAAGCCTTGATATTTCTGCAAAATGCCCAAAAGATCGATATATTTTCGGAGGGCATTATGGAAAAGATCTTGCACTGTTATTCCCAGTTGGGGAAGTATAAGAGCCTCCGTTTGAAATATGATGAGTTTTGCGCCCTGCTGGAAAACGAACTGGCTGTCCCCGCCTCCGCAGAGCTGAAATCGGCTTATCAGAGAGCCATGAAAAGGGAGATCTAAGGGGGCAGTTTGGCTTTATTTCTCTGGATAAGCTAATAAAGGGGAGTATATGGAAAAGCAAATCCCATTCATTAATCCTATTGAATATTTGGATAAGATTCTATTTCTGGCCCATTGCCGCGTACAATGCAGCCTTGCGGAAATAGGCCTCGAAAAGAAGGGAACAGGCAGTGGTAGCATCCTTCCCCGGGAGGAAATAAACACTCGTTTGGAAAACGCTTTTACTGCCGCCGGAAACGCTTTGCAAGAGGGGAGTTTCCTGCCCCTGGAGTATTTGTTCCGGCTTTTCGATTGTGATTCTTTTGAAAGACACGCAGTGCTCATTACTCTGCTCGCTCAGACTTCAGCGGATATCGCTCCGTACTTTTCTCTGATTAATAATGATAAGAATATGCCTGTAGTGACTCCCCTGGCTTTATGCCGCACTTATGAGGAGCGAGGGGATTATCTGAGATATTCGGCTTATTTTGCCGGGGGCTCCAAGCTTTTGAAGATTTTCATGCTTAAAAATGAAGTTGATATCTATTCCGGGCTGGCTTTGGATAGGCGTATCCTGGAATTCATTCTTGGGATCAAGGTAGAGGAATCCTATTATTCCCCTGTTGCCAGCTTGTGGACTAGAGAAGGAGCGAGCGGGGAAGAAGGGGTTTATCTGGATATAGAAGCAGCCCATAGTCTTCTTGCTTGCCTGCAAAACAGCCATGATTTCGATTTGCATTGCCTTTGCAATCTTTTCGGGGAAAAAGGTGCCGGCCGCAAAAGCTGTATCAAGTATATCGCCGGGGAAAGCGGACTTAATCTTATGTTTATTGACCTGTTGCACCTTAATTATGAAAAGGAACCCCTTATCCTAATCGATAAAGTAATTCGTGAATGTCTAATTTTCCAGGCGGTGCCTGTTATCATAAACTTGGACCAGGAAATACCTGTGAGCATGGAAGCGCTTATTTCTTATCTGCTCTCAGCAATCTGCGCTTACTTTGACTATTCTTTTATAATTACGGAGCAAGAGTTTCGGCCCAGGCATCTGGAAGAGGATGTTTTATTCATTGCTAAAGAATTCGGTAAGATTTCGCTGGAAACCGCAGTCAGGCTCTGGAAGAAGGAAAGTCAAAAATATATGCTGGATAAAGACCTGAATTTTTACGAAATTGCCGGAGAATTTACTTTAACACCCGGCGGAATTAAAAAGGCTGTCCGAGCGGCTCAGGCTATGGCAGATATGCACAATGATGGAATCATTACCGCCAGGGAATTAAAGCGGGGTTGCTATAATTCCCTGCATTTCACCATGGGTACCAAGGCTATCAGGCTGGAAGCAATATATACCTGGGATGATTTAATACTGCCTCCTTACCAAAAAAACCGCTTATTGACTGCCTGCAATCAAGTGCGCTACAAATATATGGTTTATCAAAAATGGGGCTTTCAAGACAAAATGTCCTACGGAAAGAATATATCCATGTTGTTCACCGGTCCTCCCGGTACGGGTAAGACCATGGCCGCCCAGGTAGTTTCCCAGGAGTTGGGGCTTGAACTATATAAAATTGAATTGGCTACGGTAGTTAGCAAATATGTGGGGGAAACCGAGAAAAACTTAAATGAGATTTTTCAACAAGCTAAAAAAAGCCAGGTAATCCTATTCTTCGATGAAGCCGATGTCCTTTTCAGTAAGCGCACCGAGGTCAAAGACTCAAACGATAAATACAGCAATATGGAGGCGGCATTTCTCTTGCAGAAGATGGAGGAGTACGATGGTATTAGCATCCTGGCCACCAATTATATACAAAATTTTGATGAAGCATTCAAACGCAGAATAAAGTTTGTCATTGATTTTCCCTTTCCCAGCCCGGAACAACGACAGCAGCTTTGGCAAAAGGTATTCCCCCCCCGATTGCCTCTGGGTGAATTGGATTATGATTACCTTACGCAAAGATTTGAATTGTCGGGCAGCAATATCAAAAATATCGCTCTGCACAGCGCATTTCTGGCAGCGGCCGAAGATAGTGCAAAGGTAGAGATGAAGCATATTATTGCCGCCATCCGGAACGAATATGCCAAGAGCGGAAAAATATTTACCAAAGAAGATGCCGGTGAATACTATATGCTTCTGCAATAGTGAGGGGGTGCTTGAATTGTTCGATATGGAGGAAAAAAAGCGGGATGAGGATCGGCGGCGCTCAGAGGCAATAATGCACTTCCAAGGGGAGGAAGATAGAACACTGGAAAAGACGCCGGAGGCTTATAAGCCCCACTGGAGCGAAAGGGACGAAGCAGAGCGCCCGCGCGAGCTGTTTGCTATGGGTAATTCCTATGGGCAAATCTCCTTTGCCGCGAACCGCAAAAAGGAGATGCTTCTGGCTGTAAGCCAAAAAAGACGGCACAACAGTGAGAGTATCGAAAATGATCAGAAACAATTAAAGGGCAAGCGCAGAAGAGCTGTGGTCAATCCTATCGGGCAGACTTATACCAACAGTTTTGACCCTATAAACAGTGCCTTTGCTATAAAAACTGGGAAAGCCCAGCCCAGCAAGCGAGTCTTGGCTTACATAAATAAGTATGTAGAGAAAAACGGGCAAAATGAGGTGGAGGAGATGCTTCCCTTCTTAAGCCTGGAAAGGGATAGAAAAAAGCGACAGGAATTGACGAGCGCAACAGGAAGTGCCGGCAAAAAAGCTAAAGATGCACCGCTGTTAGAGCAGGCCAAGGAAGAGCTGTCACAGACTATTTCCCAAAAGGAGCAGATGCAAACGCGTTTTCTAAAGAAAATGGAGTTTGCCCTGAGAAAAGCCAGCCTAGTAGCTGATGAAAAAGCTGCTGCTTGGCTGCATACCGGTGTTTCAGCTGTAGCTATGAGTTCCCCTGACGGAATTCCCGAAGCTGAAGAAGAAGCCCCGGAAACGGACCCTGGCGAGATCCTCCCTCCCCCTGAAAAAGGCAAGGCCTAAAATCCCAGGCAATTGCTTTCATATCTATAGAAGCTCTAATCCAGCTTCAGCAAAAGCAAATAAAAAGACCGCCTTATAACAATTAATATATGCTTCGATTCGTGAGATGCTATTTTGGCGAAATATAGCTTTAATCCAGGCCATAAAATTAGATTTATTAGTGGAAATCGCGATCCTGATTATTAATTTGTTTATAGTCGAGCAGTATTATTATCTAAAAGCTCATTCGCCTAAAGACTGAGAATAATTTAAAAATTTTTTCCGAAGGGAGGGAAATGGTTTCACCATACTGTGAAACCAGTAGGTTATGGCAGAATATTTATCTCCGGGTGTTTATGTGGAAGAATTCGATTCTGGCGGAAAACCAATGGAAGGAGTGGGAACAAGTACCGCGGGCTTTATTGGCTTGGCGGAAAAAGGGCCGGTTGAAGGTGTCCCGCAATTAATAACTAATTTTACCGATTTCAAAAGGGCTTTTGGCGGCTATCTTTCTGAAAACGAATTTGGGGAGTATCGGTATCTGGCTTACGCCGTGGAGAACTTTTTTGTTAACGGCGGTTCACGTTGCTTCGTTTCCCGTGTTGCCCCGGCGGACGCTAAATCATCTGTGGGCTATGCCCCGGCAAAAGATGCGCCTGTCTTGAAGATCACGGCGAAGAACCCGGGTATATGGGGTGACAGTATCAAGGTCACCATAACACCGGCCAGTAAGGCCAAAACCCAAGTCCTTGAACTTGTCGGTGCTGAGGATGAGGCTCAGTATAGGGTGAAAAACGGCGCAGGGTTCAATCCCGGCGATACAATTGTATTTGCAGATAAATCTAATACGCTATTTAATCGGGTAGTAAAAAATCAAGACAATATCATCACTTTTGCGGAGAAATTTTCGGAAGATGTGGTTGACAAAAACCTGGTCCCCGCCAAAACCATATCTACCTGTGAGTTCACCCTGGAGGTGAAATATAGCGATTCCGTTGAGGTTTATGAAAACCTTTCTTTCAATATCAATGCAGCTAACCATATTGCCAAGAAAACGGCCAAATCAACGCTTATAACGGCTGAATATGCGGGTAGCGGAACCGGGGAGATTATACCCCCTTTCTTAGCGATTGCGGGAGAGCAAGCGGAGCTTGCCAGTGTAAGCCTGGCCAATGGCAGTAATGGCTCGGTTGCCTCGATTACAGCCGCTGAATTCATCGGGGTTGATAATGGCGCCGGGAAGCGGACCGGCATACAGTCCTTCTTGGATAATGATGTAGTTTCTATCATGGCTGTGCCCGGTGTTACCGATGCCAATGTTCAGCTCACCCTGGTTGCTCACTGTGAGAATCTGGCCAGCCGTTTCGCTGTTTTGGATATTCCCCGTGATGCCAAAACTGTAAATGATATCATCGAACATAGAAACTTCTTTGACAGTACTTATGCCGCTCTTTATCACCCTTGGCTAGAGGTATTTGATCCTCTGGATAAGAAGACAATTTCTGTTCCGCCTTCCGGTGCGGTTATCGGCATCTATGCCCGAAGTGATAACAGCCGGGGCGTACACAAGGCTCCAGCCAATGAGGTGGTCAGGGCTTGCACGGGTCTCGATTGCCAGTTTAATAAAGGCGAACAGGATATACTTAATCCCAAGGGTGTCAACCTTATCCGCAGCTTCCCCGGCCAGGGTATTCGTGTTTGGGGCGCTCGCACTGTTTCCAGCGATGGCAGTTGGAAATATGTCAATGTTCGCCGCCTGTTTATCTTCATAGAAGAATCCATTAAGGCGAATACCAGTTGGGCGGTCTTTGAGCCGAACGATGAGGTCTTATGGGTTCGCGTCCAGAGAACTATCAGTGTATTCCTCAATACCCTGTGGCGGAATGGTTCACTGGCCGGAACGACACCTGATGAAGCTTTCTTTGTAGATATCGGCAGAGCTACCATGACCCAGGATGATATCGACAATGGTAGACTTATCTGTGTAATCGGTGTTGCACCTGTTAAGCCTGCTGAGTTTGTAATCTTCAGAATCACTCAGAAGACGGCCGTGGCGGAATAATAAGCTGAAAGGAGCGAATTGTAATGGCCTATCCACATACAAGGTTTAGATACAAGGTAGAAATCGATGGTTTGGAAGCCGGCGGGTTTTCTGAAGTAACAGGCTTTGATGCTTCAATCGATGTGGTCGAATACCGGGAAGGTGATATGGTAACAACCCCGATGAAGCTTCCCGGACTTAAGAAATACGGCAACATCACCCTTAAACAGGGGCTGGCCGACTCCATGGTTTTATATGATTGGATAATTACCGGGGTTAATGGTGCTGTCGACAGGAAAACTATCACTATTACTCTCTTGGATGAAGAAGAATCCCCCGCGGCATCCTGGCAGGTTATTAATGCCTGGCCGATGAAGTATACAGCTCCTGACTTTAATGCAACCGCCTCCGAGGTGGCTATCGAGTCTTTGGAGATTGCACACGAAGGTATGACCCGCGTATCTTAACGATTACTCTAAGTACCCCATCCCTGCTTTATACGACCGGTATGGGATGGGGTATTTTCATAAAAAGAAGCAAGGCCGCCATAAATTCGGGCGAAGGCCAATAACAAGCGGGTAAAATAAAGTAGTAAATCTGTTTGAACTAATTGTATGCCGTCGGTACAAATGATAATATATTCCTAGGCTAGTAGCCTTCTTCATATACAGCATTGCACTTAATAGCTTTGCCTAGAAAAGCAAATGGGCTACAAGGAAAAATTAATTTGATTGCGGAGGTAATTATATTATGTCATTTCAAACAGAATTTGCGTTTAACCTGCCTCGTGGATATGTGGACATGAATGGTGAGGTGCATAAGGAAGGTATAATGCGCCTGGCCAATGCGGGAGATGAGATTTTACCTTTAAGAGATCCGCGCGTTCAGCAGAATCCGGGCTACCTTACCATTATCCTCTTAGCCAGGGTAATCACCAAGTTAGGCTCAATGCCGGCTGTGGATACCAATGTGATCGAAAAACTATACACAATGGATATAGCCTATTTGCAGGACCTCTACCAAAGGATTAACACTATAGAGATGCCAAGCTATAAAGGGAATTGCCCCCATTGCGGGAAAGAGCTGGATATCCCGATAAATTTTATGGAGGCCGGAATATAAACACATATCCGGCTGAGAAGATCTATGAGGAGGCAGCATTTATCGCTTATTATCTGCATTGGAGTCATGATGAGATAATGAATCTCAGCCATATGGATAGGCGTAAATGGTGCAAGGAAATATCCAAAATAAACAGCGAGTTAAATCAAGAGCCGGACAATGCGTTTAAGATCTAAAGATTATATGCTTTGGTATACTAAAATATATTATAGGAGGAGTAGCTATGGCGTCCCATAACAGCTATCTTCCAAACTTTAGCTTTGAGGTTAAAATTAACGGGATCGGTTTTGGTTTTTCGAGGGTTAATAATATTTCAGGCAGCATAGAATTCGATACCATTATTAGCGGCGGGCAGAACGATGCACCTGTCATGCTGCCAAAACCCAAGAAAACCCCGGATATGATCATTTTTGAAAAGGGCTTAAAGGCTGATTTGAATGATCTTATGTTTTCTATGCTTACTGAAGGTAAAAAAATAACGAATATTATGATATTTGTCAAGCTCGATGGAAAAATCAAACGAATCTTCACTATAAATAACGGAATTATTATCAGGAGAGAATTTGCCCCTTTGGATGCCATGGGTGAGGAAGTGTTTATTGAAGCCCTTCAAATCGCCCATACCGGTCTTATAGAGATAGCACTTCCGTTTTAGGGTATTAAAAGGAGCAATGGCTTATGCATATTAGTATTACCGGTGAAATGCGGGTGCTTAAAGGCGAATTATCTACCCTGTCCTCTTTTAACAGCCGTAGCTATTCCAAGCATCATAGAATCGGACATCGTCTAGGCTTGTTATCTGAAAGGATAATAAGTAAATATGGCTTGTTTGACGACTATAATTTTGAACCGACTATGCTTATCTTTTTACGGTCTTTATCCGGCGAACTCAGGCAAGATGAAGAATTAAGGCTCCTTATCGAACAGACTTTAAGGCTTCTTTTGTTATGGAATCAGCGCTTTGAGTTTACTAGTCAGATTGTCTGCCACCAAAATACATATTATAACAACCTACGCAATGAAATTGAGTTAAACCTAACGTACATCAGGCAAATCAGCCCCTCCAAAGCCCATCAACTCCAAGAATTATACAGCAGTGAAAGGCTCGAAGAAAACCTAAACAACTGTAGAACCCTTATATCTGAGCTGAATCCTTCCGGCGAAGCGCCAGGATTAAATGCGCTGCTAGTAAGGACGCAAATAAGCAGGAATTTTAACACTAGGGAATATTTGCCTGGCAGCAAAGCTCCCATAGCGGTAAAATCTTTGGATCAAATATCTAAAAAAGTAATGAATACCAGGTATATACCTGGTAATAGAGAGCTTTTCTATTTCTCAGCAAAAGCCCGATTGATTCGCCACTTTATCAAAAATGAAGCAGTTGATATCAACAAGCTGGAAAATGCCTGGTTTTATACGGCGGGGGAAAAGCTGTCAAGCCTGCAGCCAGATTATACCGATACCCGGTCCTTCGGCGATCTCATCGAGCCCGCCGCTTTCAGGCAGTTATCCCAGGGCATTATAACTC
>CAYRCG010000030.1:0-17152 GCA_964422685.1 uncultured Syntrophomonas sp.
CAGTATATTCTATTAAGCCGCCTATTACGAAGTTATTTTCATATTAACCCCCATGGTCAGTGACCACAAACAACGATGAAAAGAGAGTTTGAGGGCTCTTGGACGGTAAGGGATAGTGGGTAATCACTAATACCCCTCACAACCTCACCTTTTCATATTAACCCCCCGAAGGATGATGAATAATGGGCAATAATAAAAACAAAGCTGCTAAGTTTCGCCCCAATAGGGGGTTCATAGTAAGCAGCCTAATACTCTTGCTATTTTGGATAGCTTTGACCTGGAAGTTTGACCCGGTATCTCTAGGTTTGGGAGTCTTTTGCAGTCTATTAGTGTCATATTGGTCCCATGACCTCCTAATAAGTGAGAGTGATTATAAGATGACCCTGAGAAGGTATTTAAGCTTGGCTAAGTTCTTGCCTTACTTATTATGGCAGATTTTATTGGCCAATTTAAAAGTTGCCTATTTAATCCTTAATCCTAGAGATTTAATTGAACCGGTAGTGATACGCTTTAATCCGGATTTGCAAACGGATATGGGAGTGGTAATTCTGGCTAACGCTATTACCCTTACCCCGGGAACTGTCACAATACTAGCGCATAAACAAGAGTTTATTGTTCATGCCATTACAGCAAAAGATGCTGAAAGCCTGCTGCAGGGCGATATGCCAGCTAAAGTCAGGGATATCGAGCAAGGTAAACTATAGGGTGCGTGCTACCGGGTGGGGCTAAATCATTCCGGGGGAAACGAGGTATTTCATGTTTGAAACTACTATTATAGTGATCGTCGTGGCGGCTTTTCTTACTTTATATCGCATGGTAAAAGGCCCCACGATTTATGATAGGATATTAACGGCCAATATAATCGGCACCAAAACCGTTATGGTTATTATATTAGCCGGTTTTGTACTGGGAAGTCCCCAGTTTTTTGTTGATATTGCCTTGGTCTATGCCTTGATAAACTTTGTTTTGGTTTTGGCCTTCTTAAAATTTGTCGAGAAGGGCCGTTTAGATTGATTCAGCAGGAAAGGTTGCAGGGTTATGGCGCTGAAAAACTTTTTAGTCATCTTATGCTTAGTCCTGGGAAGTTTATTAATAATAGTAGCTTCTGTCGGAGTGGTGAGATTCCCAGATTTTTATACCCGGGTACATGCAGCCGGCAAGCTGGATACTCTCGGTCAGTCTTTGATCCTATTGGCCTTGATTATATACGAAGGCTTTTCACCTCTGAGTCTGAAAATATTCTTGATTATCGTATTAATCTATATTATTAATCCTTCGGCAACTCATTTCGTAACCCAGGCGGCTTACCTGGCGCGTATTTGGCCCTTTGAGAAAGGCAAGAAATGACAATGAAGCTTAAGGGTAAGAAATGAGACGATGGGCTTCACCTGCCTGCCGGAAAGCATTGTTTATTGGAGGATGAACACCATGGCGGATTTAATACTTCTGTTTTTCCTTTTAATTTGTGCTATAGCAGCGATAGCCCAAAAAGAGCTGTTAAACTCGGTAATAATCCTTTCGGTTTACAGCCTGATTATGGCGGTGGTCTGGGTGCGCCTAGGTGCGGTCGATGTGGCTATAACCGAAGCGGCGGTGGGAGCCGGCATCTCCACGGTATTGTTTATAGCGGTACTAACTAGGGTCAAAAGGAGAGAAGAAACGACCGGCCGCCGGGCTAAGGTGCAGATACTCCCTTTAATCGTGGTTTTGGCGGTAGGTGCAGCTTTGATTTATGGAACCTTAGATATGCCCGATTTCGGCGCACCTGACGCTATAAGCAATAGGCATGTAGTACCGCGTTATCTAGAAAAGGGCGTAGAAGAAACCGGAACGGAAAACTATGTAGCGGCTATTCTGGCTTCATACCGGGGTTATGATACCCTGGGTGAGACTACGGTTATTTTTACGGCTGGATTATGTGTTGTTTTGCTTCTAAGAGCGGAGAAAAAAAGACGACTTTAGCCTTCGGCGGGCGTGAAAGGGTGTTTATATGTCCCCGGAAAAAAAGGATGATGGCTTGCATATGACCGAAAATGGAACTGAGGAGGAGGGATACTCTGATATTATCCGCCGGACTTTGGTGAAAAAGCTGATTGCCTTTGTACAATTATTCGCCCTTTATATTATTATTTTTGGGGAATCGGGCCCGGGAGGTGGCTTTCAGGGGGGAGTAATCCTGGGTTCTAGTATTATTATTTTCATATTAGTATTCGGGTTGGAAGAAGGAAGAAGGAGAATAAGGCAAAAGACCTCCGATTTATTAGGCTCTACCGGAGCCTTGATTTATGCCGGTGTGGGCCTATTAGCGCTGTTTTTCGGTGGAAACTATCTGCAATATGCGGCATTGCCTTTGGGCGATATGGCTACGGCTAATCACTATGGCATAATGGCGGTGGAAATAGGGATAGGAATCACTGTTGCTGCTACCATGATTATTCTATTTTGTGAAATGATAGGACAGGATTAATTATGATGGAGTTTATTCTGGCAAAATACAATTACTGGATTTATGTGGCGATAATGATGATTGGTTTTTATGCCGTAATAGCTAAGGGAAATTTGATTAAGAAGATAATAGGGCTAAATATCTTCCAAACTTCGGTCTTTTTGTTGTTTATCTCCATCGGGAAAGTAGAAGGAGGTAAGGTTCCTATTTATCAAGGGGCAGAGCTGCTTTACATTAACCCTTTGCCTCATGTTTTAATCTTGACGGCTATAGTTGTGGGCGTAAGTACTACGGCGGTTGCCTTTGCCCTGCTGGTAAATATTCATAGAAGATACGGGACTATCGAGGAAAACGCCATACTGGAGATGAGCAAGACTGATGATTAGACATTTTCCCGCCTTGGTTATTGTAATGCCACTGTTTCTAGCCCTCCTCGCTCCTGCAGTAGGGAGGCTTAAACGTATATATAGCTGGTATATAGCTTTTCTGGCAACTCTTTTCTCCTTTAGCCTGGCCCTGCTGCTTCTCGCTCAGGTAATGCATGGCGGAACCATCAATTACTGGATGGGAGGGTGGGAACCGCCTTGGGGGATTGAGTATGTGATTGATTACTTCAGCGCCTTCGTCTTAGCGATAGTGACCTTTTTGGCTTTTCTAATCACTATTTTCGCCAGGAAAAGTATAGCTGATGAAGTCGAGGAAAATAAGCACCCGGTCTTTTACGGGGTATATTTGCTTTTCATTGTTGGTTTAACGGGGATGATAGTAACCGGGGATATCTTTAACCTTTATGTTTTCCTGGAAATATCATCACTTACTGCCTACGCCCTAGTTGCTATGGGTAAACATAGGAAAGCACCATTGGCCGGTTTGCGCTACCTGATAATAGGGACGGTGGGCGCAACCTTTATTCTGCTCGGTATAGGCTATTTGTATATAGCTGCCGGCACCCTGAATATGGCTGATCTCGGTGCCAGAGTTCCTCTTTTGTTCCATTCCAAACTGGTAATAACCGCCTTTACCTTTTTTGTTATCGGCTTCAGCATAAAAATCGCCCTGTTCCCCCTGCATACCTGGCTGCCGGATGCTTATACCTATGCCCCCTCAGCGATATCCGCCCTGATGGCCTCAACCGGAACTAAAGTGGGGGCTTATGCTTTTATCAGAATAGTGTTTACCGTATTCGGGGTCAAAGTTTTCTTGGGGCAATGGGTGGGTGTGATGCATTTTTTGATTGCCCTGTCATCTGTAGCTATATTGATGGGCTCTATCCTGGCTATAGCGCAAACTAATATCAAGAAAATGCTGGCTTACTCCAGTATCAGCCAAATAGGCTATATAATCTTAGGGGTTGCTTTGATGAATCCTACCGCTTTACAGGGGGGTTTATTGCATATATTCAACCACGCCCTTATGAAGGCGGCCTTATTTATGGCGGTGGCTTGCATTGCTTACAAAACAGGGATAAGCAGCATCGCTGACCTTAAGGGGATGGGCTTTAAACGGCCCTATTCTATGGCGGCGTTTACCGCTGCCGCTCTTTCTATGATAGGGGTTCCTTTAAGCGTTGGTTTTGTAAGCAAATGGTATTTGGCTATAGGCTCTCTGGAGGCTGGGCTTTGGTATCCCCTGGTTGTGGTTCTACTCAGTTCGCTGCTCATGCTGGTTTATTTCTGGAGGGTAATTGATAACATTTACTTCCGAGCAGGCAAGCCTGCGGCTGAGCAGATTGAGGGTGCGATAGTTCCGGCCAGTATGCTAATACCGACTGTAGTCGCTGCTGCGCTTTGCATAGTATTTGGTACTTTGGCTTTCATCCCGGTGAGCATAACGGGGAAGGCAGCTTTATTACTGTTGGGCTAGGGGAACGGAGGAGGGAAGGCGGGAGATGGAACCTTACTCCCGTAAAGCACATAATCCGGGGGGAAGATTGCCAAGTCGCTTCGCTCCTCGCAATGGCAGAAGCGTAAGGCATGCCAAGCGCGCCCCATGTCATGCCAAGCACGCTCCATGTCAGTCCGAGGGTGCCCATTGTCATTGCTATGAATAAGGACTTAAGATTGCCACGTCGCTTCGCTCCTCGCAATGACAAGGGCAGCATTATTATTCGTTTATCGTGGTGCAGCTCTGCTGCATGATAATTCCGAGCTGGCGAGGAATCTTAACCCCATTATCCATGCACGGTTGCTGCCCCTAAACCATGGGGGTTAATTAGAAAGAGGGATAGGTTTGGATGTAGTATCCTCGGCAAAACCATTATACGCCATATTAATATCACTACTCGCTGTTGGCTTAATCCTGGCGCGTCCCGTAAAGCCTGTCTATAGGGAAATCTGCACCGTTGCCTCCGCTCTAGTGAAGTTCGTTATCGTTGCATCTATGCTCCCCTTGATTCTTCGGGGGGTCACTATAAAATATCACCTACTGACGATTTTGCCCGGGCTGGAAATCGCTTTGCGCGTGGATGCTTTATCCATGATATTCGCACTTATCGCAGCTTTGTTATGGCTGATAACTTCTTTTTACACCATCGGCTATATGCACTCCCATTATGGGGAAGATTATGCGAAGGATCGCTCCATGGATAGATTCTTCGCATTTTTCCTTATTGCTATGGCATCGGCTATTGGAACCGCTTTTGCCGGCAATCTTTTTACCCTTTATTTATTCTATGAAATACTTACCCTATGTACTTATCCATTAGTAGCCTATGATAAGACTGCGGAAGCCTTATATAATGCGCAAAAGTATTTGGCTCATTTATTAGGAACCTCGTTGTTGTTTTTCCTGCCGGCTATGTTTTTGACCTATTATTATACCGGAACCCTCGATTTTAGTGCTAGCGGAATACTGGCCGGTAATGCCCCGGATTATATCTTAGCGATAATTTTCATTCTATATATTGCTGGTATTGCCAAGGCGGCTTTAATGCCCTTTCATGCCTGGTTGCCAGCGGCTATGGTGGCACCAACTCCGGTCAGCGCATTATTACATGCGGTGGCGGTGGTGAAGGCAGGAGTATTTACCTTTATCCGGGTTATAATCTTTGTTTTTGGCGTAGACCTACTACGGGAATTAAATCCGGGCTGTTACCTGGCGTATTTAGCGGCATTCACTATAATTGTGGCCTCTTTGATTGCTCTGCGCCAGGATAATCTGAAAAGCCGTTTGGCTTACTCTACTATAAGCCAGTTATCCTATGTTATTCTGGGTGTGGCCCTGCTAACCCCTAGCGGGGTAATCGGCAGCGCTCTTCACCTGGTTTTTCATGCCTTCAGCAAGATTACTTTATTCTTCGCTGCCGGTGCCATCTATGTAGTAAGTGGGAAAACCGAAATAAGCCAAATGGATGGTATAGGTAAACAAATGCCTATTACTATGCTGGCCTTTAGCATAGGGACCTTGTCCATGATTAGCATACCCCCTGCGGCAGGGTTTGTAAGCAAATGGTACTTGAGTATTGGAACGGTTGAAGCCGGCCAATTAGTTCTGCTGGCGGTATTAGCTATTAGTTCCTTGTTAAACGCGGCCTATTTCCTGCCGATTGTTTACCGGGCTTTTTTAAGGCCTTTGCCCTCGCTTAATGGGCAGACGGTTAATGTGGTGAAAGTGAAAGAGGCGCCTAAACTTATGTTAGGAGCATTAATGATTAGTTCAGCTGCGGTTATAGTACTTTTCTTTGCTCCAGGTGTGTTTCTCGATTTAGCCCGGTTGGTTGCTGCGACTATGTAAAGGGGCTAGATTAAGGATGCAAATAGCGGGTAAAGATTCCTCGCAAGCTTGGAATGACTGGGGCCGAGCTCGCAAAAGAACCCTCCCCTTGTGTCGGGGAAAAGGAGGCAAATAAGTGAAGAAGATTATCGCCTTTATGGAAAAATCGGATGTAAAAAAAGTAAGCAAAGGGTTTTTAATTGCCCTGCTAATAGGCTTGGTTATAATCGACTTCTTTATTAAGAAGCAGCCGCTTTTTGCCATAGAGAGAATCCCGGCATTTTATGCCCTGTATGGCTTTTTAGGCTGCGCTTTAATAGTCGCTATATCTAAAATAGCCGGTAAAGTATTTCTGCAAAAACGGGAGGACTATTATGACTAATTATATCCCCCCAGGAATAATCCTTATCGCCGGTGCACTTTTGCTGCCCTTATTTAAAGGCAAGTGGAGGAATATTCTGATTATCCTCTTGCCGGCTTTAGCTTTTATAGCGATGTGGCTTTTGCCGGAGGGGAATTCAGGCCTGTTTAAATATCTGGAATATACTCTGGTGTTTAATCGGGTCGACCGCTTGAGCATGGCTTTTGGCACTGTTTTTCTGCTAATGGCTGGGGCAGGTGCTGTTTACTCCCTACATGAAAAAGACATCTCCCAGATCATGGCTGCGTTTATCTATGTTGGCAGTGCTTTGGGAGCAGTTTTTGCTGGTGATTATATTAGCCTTTATATCTGCTGGGAAGCGATGGCTTTCGGCTCGGTTTATCTAATAGCGGTTAGAAGAACAGACAAAGCTAAAGCAGCCTCCTTCAGATATATATTGGTGCATCTCTTAGGGGGGATGCTGCTACTATCGGGAATCGTAATGCATATTGCTGCTACCGGCTCTATCGAGTTCGCTTTCCTGGGCTTAAAGGGCGCAGCTTCATACCTCATATTTTTGGGTTTTGCTATCAATGCGGCTATTCCACCTCTCTCCGCCTGGTTATCTGATGCTTATCCCGAGGCAAGTGTTATCGGCGCCGTTTTTCTAAGCGCTTTTACTACTAAGACGGCGGTCTATGCCCTGGCTAGGGCTTTCCCGGGCACTTCTATTCTGGTCTGGGCGGGTATTATCATGGCATTATATGGTATCGTCTTCGCGATACTGGAAAACGATATGCGCCGCATTTTATCCTACAGTATCATAAATCAGGTGGGTTTTATGGTGGTGGGAATAGGGATAGGCACACCCCTGGCTTTAAACGGAGCGGTTGCCCATGCTTTTGCTCATATCCTTTATAAATCTTTGTTGATGATGTCGGCGGGAGCTGTGCTTTATACTACCGGACGCAGTAAATGCACCCAGCTAGGTGGTTTGTACAAATCTATGCCTATTACCCTAGGGTTGTGTCTGATAGGAGCGGCTTCTATATCCGCTTTCCCTCTTACTAGTGGATTTGTGAGCAAATCTATGATAAGCGCGGCGGCGGGTGCCAGAGGCTTGACCGGCATCTGGTTACTTTTGACTCTAGCCTCCGCCGGGGTATTTTTGCATGCCGGAATCAAATTTCCTTATTTCGTGTTTTTCGCCCGCGATAGCGGCTTAAGGCCTAAGGAGGCCCCGATAAATATGTTGCTGGGTATGGCTATACCAGCCGCCCTATGTATATTTATAGGGGTATTCCCCCAAAGCCTATATCGGATATTGCCTTTTGCGGTAGATTATGTTCCCTACACAGCATACACAGTTATTAGTCAATTACAGCTTTTGATGTTTTCCGGGCTGGCATTTTTCGCCTTGTTGAAATATCTGCAGCGAAGCGACACTCTTACTTTGGATACAGATTGGTTCTATCGCCGGGGAGGACAGATAGTGGTTCATGCCGTTGGGGCCCCATTGCTTTATCTATCTAATGCCTTGAGTAAAACCTGCCTGGAAACCATACCGCTTTTTTTGATTCGCGTCGGGGAGAATCCTGCTGCAGCAATTAAAATAGGGATGGATAGTATAGCAGCCCGGGGGAATGAACTCCTGGGAAGGAAGCCTAATTATGAGGATTTGGAAAAACAAAGAAGGCTTTATCCCCGTAGCCAGAGAAAGCCTTTGTCAATAGGTGCAGGAGTGGCCTTTATACTCTTTTTCTTCATAATGGTGTTTTTGATTGTCTTGGGTACTATTTAAAAGGGGAGGAATCTTTAGCTCAACCATGTCATCCCACCCCCTTATCTGTAAGGTCAGGACTTGACCTTTAGCATAGTCTTTTTTAGTTTATCCTCCAGCTTTTGCAGATTGTCCAGGCATATTTCACCTTTTATCCGTACCAGCTCTATCTCTCGTTTCTCAATAGCCCCTTCCAGGTCGCGCAGGGCGAATTCACTGCAACTTATCAGACCGGGATCGGCATCTTTGGCTTGCACTTTCAGGCTTTCCCAGTTTTCTTGCATCCGGGGTAATCGGAGACTGGCTTTCTCCCAATCCTGACCCAGGCTTTCCAACATGGCAGCCATTACTTCGTACTTTACCCGGAAAAAATCCGGGGGAAGGGTCTTAGCGAAAACCTGAGCTGTATCAGCTAAGGGTTGATATAGCCCTATAGCCGCCGTCAAGCTTTCCTCATTATTCCTTTGGCCTGTTGCTTTAGTAAGGGAACTTAAGTTTCTTTCCATGTGCTTGCGCGAACTAACCGGAAGACCGGCCTTGACTGCTTCCGGCTCCAATTTGTTCCAGTTTTTGTGTAGGCTTTTAGTTCCCTGATTAATAGCCGACCAAGGGTCTTTAGGGCTGGAGGTGGATTTTTGTTCTTCACCGCCTTTTCCTTTTGAGGAAGAAGAGGACTTATCTTTTGATTCCTCTTTTTTACCGGAGTCTTTTTTTTGCTCCTGCCCGCCGCTAACTCCAGAAGGCTCCTTTTCTGATTTATAGGCGGGCAACTTTTCTGCTATTATCATTTTGTCTAATTCCTTGATTATCTTGTCCAGGTCCTTTTGAAGTTTTTCCAACTCGGGCGGGGCTTTAGGTTTTTGTTCACTCGATTGCTGGGGTTTTTTTGCCTTGGGCTCTTTAGCCGAACAGGCGGGGAGTAAGAATAAACCGGAGATTAATATTACCGTTAGGAATAGGCTAAGAATTCTGTTTCTTCTCATATATTTTCACCTCAATAAATATTTACCTCCTATAGTTTCCGACTAATTACGGCTTGCTATACATTCATAAAGCTCACTTGCATTTCTCCCCTGATTATGCTTAATTAATGTGAAGAGATAAGCAAAGAAATTCATACGAGGGGGTAATAACATGGATTTTTACGAGGTTGTTCATTCACGGCGGGCTATAAGGAAGTATAAGCCGGATATGGTAGACCGGGAAACTATTCTTAAGATACTGGATGCAGCCAATTGGGCTCCTTCGGGGAAGAATATGCAGCAATGGGAATTTATCGTAGTCAGCGGAGAAAAGAAAACGGAATTAGGGGAAAGCTATGGGCGTTTTGCCGAAGTGTATACGGCTAATTGGCGGGATGCCGCCGCGAAGGAAAGTTTTATCCAATTTTCCCGTACCTACGGAGGCGCCCCGATAGTAATTGTAGCTTTGACCGAGTCGAGTTCTGATGATGTAATTCGAAAAATGCACCTCGAAAGCGTCAGCGCAGCCTTTGAGAACCTTTTGTTGGCTGCCCGTGCTGAGGGACTAGGTAGCTGCTGGATGACAGGCCCTTTGAACGATGAACCTACTATTAGGCGAGTTTTGGATATTACGGAGGATAAGGAGATAGTGGCGATTACGCCTATAGGTTATCCGGATATGGAAGCAAGGCCACCGAAGAGGTTAGACCCGGAATTAAAGAATAAGGTCAGATGGGTTGAATAAAGAATATAGAATGTATTTGTTATATGCCGATTTACCTATGCCGCGGTCATAATCCTTTATGGCCGGGCTGTGGAGTTGAAGGGGAGGAATAGGACTAATGGAGCCAGCAACTTTGGATGAGTTAATAAATGATATCAATCAAGCCAAATTAGCCAGGATTACGCATTATATCTGCCTGGGGGTGGGGGTAAGCAGTCGGGAGGACAGTTTTGAAAACCTTAGGGTGGAAAGAAATGAGGAGGGTGAGATTGCTCTAGGAGTAGATTTTGACCTGCATTATATCGGGGATAATTGTGAAATCGAGAAGCGGGGAAGTTTCGTCGAGGGTGCTATTGATTATGAAATTCGGGAAGATGGTGTTCTTATGCTTATACTGCGGCTACAGAAATGATGCTGCTGTTAACCGCATCATAGAATGAGATTCCTTCCAATCCCCGCCTTCCTAAACTATAGTTTTACAGAACTATTCTAAAGGCTGAATTTATTTATGGTCTTCCCGGGCTGAACCATTTTTAATGGCACCTTAATACCAAAATGCGCCTATGGATGATAAATATACCAGGCGGAAAATGTAATAATCGCAAACAAATCGCTTTAATTGGTAGTCTTTCCATGTTATTATATATTTATTACCTTAGCCGCGGGTTTTATGGTAAAAAGGTCATATTATTTCAGTAGGACTATGTTTATCGGAAACAATTGTTGGGGTTATTGAGCATATATAGTGTTAAAGGGTTCTATTGAGATTGGGGCAGAGGGAGGAAAATGGAATGAAGTTTTCTAAAACCTTATTTGGCTTTAAACCTAATGAAGTGATACAGCAGATTGATAATATGGAGAAAGAGCAGCAGCAAAGAATCGAGGCATTCAATTTAGAGATAATGAAACTCCGAACAGAACTAAAAGAAGCGGAAGAAAAGCGGGCGGAATTACGGAAAACATTGAACGCTTACATAGAGAGAGAGAGAATGATCTCCGATGTGATGGTAACTGCCCAGAGCAATGCTTTACGGATTGAAGAACAAGCCCGGGAAAGGGCCCGGGACCTCTTGGAAAATGCCGAGGAAGAACTTAAAGACAAAATACAGGAATTTGATTTTTTGCGGAATAAGGTGGCTCGCTTTAAAGAGGAGTTTAGGGAAGTCCTGGATAATTATCGGGTTTCTCTGGAGAAAATCCGGGAGGAACCTGAGGGAGATTCAGGTTTTACCCCTACCTTAATAACTAAGGAAAATAAAAGAAACGATGTCTCTCTTTAAAACGATATGCCGGACATTCGAAAAATTATAATGGATAATACGGATAGCGAGCCGGGTATTATAGAAAACCTAAAAGCACAAATTGAGGACCTATTACTTAAGAAGCAGGAAGTTTACCTGGAAATAGCGGAATTGGAACAGAAAACCTCCCTAAAGGAAAAAAGTCGGGAATCGCTGGAACGCTCATGGCGGGAAAGCCAGAGAATTGCTGCCGAGATGGAGGAGAAGGCCCAATTAGCGGCGGCAAATATCCTAGCTAAGGCGGAAGCTATAGCGGCGGTAAAAAAAGAAAAAATTTTTTTATTGAACGAGGAGATTGCTCTTCTGCAGGCTGAGATGAAAGAGGGAAATAATGCAGAAGAAACTCCTTTCGCTAGTCCTGAATCTCCTGCTGAAGAGATAGATGACTCCGATGTTCTCACTTCACCAAAGTTTAGCTATGTAAGGCCAAGCGACAATACACATACCGGTGATAATAGCAGCGATAATAGCGTTTACAGCATGAAGCTGGTGGGCTTTGTCAATGCCCGCCATTTTGTGGTTTTCGGGGGCAAGGCCGGCTCGATACATGCCCATTCTTGGCAGGTGCAGACTGAGGTGGATATTCCCCGCGAAATCGGGGATACTATAGAATTCACCCGGGTTTCCCGGGCAGTTGCGGCGGCTCTGGAGCCTTATGAGAACACCATATTAAACCATGTTCACCCCTTCGATATAATCCAACCTACCACCGAAAACATAGCCATGTATTTTTTCAACCGGGTAGACGAACATCTGGCCGAATTAGACTTGAAGCTCTACCAGTTGAGTCTTTGGGAAACTCCCACCCGGGGTATTCAGGTCAACAATCACAACCAGGACTTAGATGAACAAATCGCCGCCGGTTCTAATAAGCGGGAAGAAGATCTGGCTTATCAGGAGGCGGCCGCCCAGGCTGAACCTGATTTTGCCGAATTGGATGAGCGTGATAAAGAAGCCTCCGAAAATAAGGAACTACTAGCAAAAAAGCCTCCGATCATTTTCGCCGGCTCCTTAAAAGGCCCGTATTCCCGGCGGCAGTACTTTTTGGCGGTAGCTCTTATACTATTCATTTCCCTGGCTCTATATCAGCATATTCTATGGCCGCCGGCGGAACAACGCTACCCCTGGGGTTCCGATAGCTGGGGACATCTATATAAAGCGGAAATGCTTTATGAGCAGATAGAGCAGGGAAACTATTATCCGCAATTTACCGAGTATTGGTATAATGGGGTGCAGCCTTTCCGCTACTGGGCGCCTTTGCCCTATTATGCTTTGGCCGGCTTAAGGGCTTTAAGCGGGGACATCTTTACTGCCGGCAATCTTTTTATATATTTATCTGCTTTGCTAGGGGCTCTTTCCTGGCTTTTGCTGTCGCGCCGGATGGGCTTGTGGCCGGCGTTTATGGCGGCTTTGGTCTGGCTGCTCTGGCAGGATAATGTGCGGGTGGCCTTTTCCGAGGGCAATCTGCCCAGGGTCCTGGCAACGGCCTTGCTCCCCTTGCTGTTCGCCCTTTTTTTACATATTTTAACCCGGCGCAAATCCTACCGGGCCATAATTGCTCTTATTATAAGCGTGCACTTGGTATTACTTTGCCATGCCATGATAGCGGCGGTTTATTGCTTGTGTTTGGCCCTTTTTGCCTTTTTTCTTTGGGTTTTTCAAGGCTGTTCCGTTAAGGACATGGCGGGGGGAATCCTGGTTTTATTTATGGGGATATTAAGCGCCTCCTGGTGGTTTTTGCCCAGCCTGAGCGGAGGCATTACCGGTATTGATGCCCAAGCAGTCAAAGAGGTGGTGCAGTTTGTTCCCGCTCATATCTCTTTGTCCCCCTTGTATCGTTTCAAGAATGTGGAAACATTCTATTGGGGTATAAGCTTAATTTTGCTCCTTCTCTCCGGCTTTATCACCTGGAAAGCGAAGCCTGCCTGGGCTAAAAGTTTGGCTGTTTCCGGTCTTATCCTGCTCCTTATTACCTTTCCTTTTTTGCGGCCTATATACATAAGCCTCCCCTTGAGCCATTTGCTCTGGCCTTTGCGTTTCAGCAGCTTTGCCGCTCTGGCCATCCTGGCTTCCGGTTTCAGCTTTGAGCCTCCAGCTAAACGGCCGGTCTGGCTGCAATCACCGACTAAACTTGCTTACTTATTGCTGCTTCTCTTAGTGATCATTTCGCTGGATTGCCTGTTTTCTTTCCGCTTGCTGGCTCATGGCGGAGCCAAACCCTTCACGATAGTGCAGAGCAGTGAATATATCAAGCAGGATCCGGCTTGGAGGGTAGCTGCTATTGACCTGAGCCAGCTGGGTTCAGCTCCCTCCTACACCTTTTCGGAAAGCGCCGGGTTAGAGCAGGTTTTCGGCTGGGCCTGGCAGGGGGCGATTACCTCGCGCAACATAATGCTGCTTAATACCGGATTGGAACAGCAATACTATCCTTTTTTGTTTCGCTCTTGCATAGATTTAGGAGCTACCGATCTGGTGGTTAAGGAGGATGTTATAACTGATTTGGAGGGCTTTCGCGAAGCTGCCGGACGGGCGGGATACCGGTTGCGGCAGAGGTTTTCCAATGTTAGTGTGTGGAGGGGCGCGGATGGGCCCTATATCTTGCAGAAAGAACCTCCTTGCCTGGTAATCGGCAAATATGGCGGAACCATCGCCCTGCAGTTCCCTGAGGTAGAGATGGGATTGTCCTCCCATCTGGATGATTATTCCCTGGAGCAGTTGAAAAAGTATCCTCAATTGATTCTCAGCGGCGCTGATTGGTACTCCAAAAAGCAGGCGGAAAAGTTAATAAGCGACTATGCCCTGTCCGGGGGGAGGGTATTCATAGAAATGGCCGGCATGCCTCTTAATGTCTTGGCAAAACAGCCGGAATTTTTAGGGGTATATGGTGAAGGAGTGAGCATCCGGCAGGAAATTGAAATCCGGGGGGAGGGCCGCCGCTTGCTTTTATCTCCCATATGGCAGCCGGAAGGAGAATGGAAGGCTTATGTCCCTATGGGTTTGGATGGGGTGGAATTAGAATTTTCCTATTATGGCAATCAGGCCCCGATACTTGGTTATAAAATGATTGAGGGGACGAAGATATGGTTTATCGGAGGGAACCTGAGTTACCATGCGTTTAAGAGCGGACAAGCGGACAGCAGCGCGCTGCTCGAAAGTATCCTGGATTTGAAGAGCGATTATTCGGCGGATACCATCTATCCCCTCCTGGACTACAGAGCCAGTGAGAAGGGTTATAGCATGTCCTATCGCTTGGCGCAGGATTCCGAAATAATTGTTCCTATTTCGCTCATAGACGGCTTGGCGGTAAAACTGGATGGAAAAAGGCTGGAGACGGAGAATTATGAAAACCTGCTTAAATTGCACTTGCCGGCCGGCAGCCACCGGCTGAACATAATAATTGAAAAAACGCCGGTATTCATTTGGGGCAAATACTTAAGCCTCTTCAGCATCTTTATAACTATAGTTGCTCTGGCAGGCTTAAAAAAAGCGGGTGACAAAGCATGAATTCCCGGCTCAAGCTTTTTCTGGGCTTTATTCTGTTAATATTGGTTTTGGGGGTAATATGGCTCTTTCCCCCGGGTACTTGGCTGGTGCCGGAGTTGGAACTTGACGGGCAATTTGACGATTGGCGCGGGCGGACTTCCCTTTCTGATCCACTGGGAGATGGCCGCCGGGGCGGGGATATTAAGTCGCTTTCCTGGGCTACCAATGATAATGATAAGCGATTATATTTTATGATTGAGCGCCACCCGCCGGAGCCCGGCAGCTTGGGGACGGAACTCTGCCTCTTTTTTGACCTTAACAGCAACGGCCGATACGATGACAAGGCGGATAAATACGCGAAGATCCTCTACCGTCCCTTGGATTTGCACAGGGGAGAGGTAAAGGTATACCTCTATTCCATGGGAGGTGAGCTAAAAGGGAATTATAGCGGATATTGGGGCGAAGGGAGCGGCTCCGCTTCCCGCCTGGAGCTGGCTATTCCTATGGAGGATCTGCAGGCTTATCCCGCCCAATCCTTGCGTTTTTACCTGGCGGATATTAACGGGGAAGGTGACAGGCTTCCGGACCAGGGCGATATACAATGGTCGCCTTTCCCCACAGTATCGAAAAGCCGATCCGCTATCGCGCTGCTCTTCCTTTTGTGGTTGGGCCTTAGTATGTTTTTTTATCATCACCGCTTATGGGTCTTATATTATATTTGGGCCGCGGTGGGATGCTGTTGTTTGCTGGTATTGCTCTTTCATTCTTCTTTAGCGGAATATCGCCTGGAACAGTACACCAGCCTTATCCTGCATCATACCTTAGATCATATAGGCATTGTGACCCATATATTTGACCGGTCTCCCGGAACCTTGCTGGTTCTTATCAAGATAGATTCCAGCTGGACTACTATAGCTATTGATATTGAAAATTCGGGATTATTGGAGATTTGCATTATATTTTCCTTGATTATTTTTTATCCGGTTTACCCTTGGCGCAAAAGGATTCCTTTAGCTTTTGCCGGCGCCTGGGGAATATACCTTATAAATATCCTCCGGCTCCTTCTGGTAATTGTTCTGATACATAGCGGGGGGCGGAATATGAGCTTTATTGCCCATACTCTATTTGGCCGTTTGTTTTTCTTCCTGTTGGCGGTGGCGCTTTACTGGCAGCTGCTGACGCGGCCTTCCTTGGAAAAGATCCGAAGAAAGGTGAAAAATGATTAAGGACTGGAAAATAGTTCTTTTGCCTCATTTTGGAAAGAAATGTGAGAAGGTGCGCGATGTTTGAAATATGGCTAGAGAGGATACTGTCATTTGGCTTGTTCTGGGGTATCTGGCTGATGGTTCCCCTGCTGGTGGATGTGTCTACCGCTATAGTCTATTTCGTTAATTTTTGGAGCAACAAAAGGAGAAAAGCGGAGGATACGGCGGAGATATATTTCTTCCCCCAAGTGACCGTAATAATCCCCGTGCATAATTCGGCTGATACCTTGGGACTATGCTTGGATTCCATTGCCGGGCAAAGCTATCCTCGGGAATCCATCCAAATCATCTGTGTGAACAACGGCAGTGAGGACGATAGCTTCGAGGTCTTCCAGCGTTTTCAATACCGGAATCCAGAGATTTCGGCTATGTGGAGTTCCCTGGAAAGAGCGGGGAAATCCATTGCCCTTAATGCCGGTATGTATTCCGGTCACGGCAGCTATATAATGAATGTGGACTCGGACAGTTGGCTGGATGCCGATGCCATACTTAATGTAGTGAAGACCTTTGAAAATGATCCCAGCCTGGCGGCGGCCACCGGTTCTATAAGGGTGGATAAAAAGCTGGGAGAAGGCAGCAGCTTTATAGATATGATAAACTATTGTGAAGTTATCGAGTACATCGTAGCCTTTGATATCGGACGCCGTTACCAGGATCTGAAGAACTCAGTCTATACTCTCTCCGGTGCTTTTTCCATATTCCGCCGTGATATAATACTGCAGTCTTTTTTATACCAGACCCGTACGGTTTCTGAGGATACCGACCTCACATTTAATATACGCCAAGCCATTGAGGCTAGCCGGGGGCGGATTGGATTCATCGCTGATGCAATCGCCTATGTAGAACCGATTGAAAACCTGAGCCGGCTTTATTCCCAGCGCTTGCGCTGGCAGCGGGGGGGGATAGAAGTTACCGCGCTTTATTATGAAAAGATCCCCGGGATTGCGGGAGCCTTGTTTGACTTTGTGGGCAGGATATTGATTTCGGACCATACCCTAGCTTTTTTACGGCTGGCTTGGACCTTCCTGCTCCCCTTTCTTTTCTTTTTGGGCTATCCTTTACCAACGATTGCGATAGCGATGATAGGTTTATATTTATGTTACATTTTGCTGGAAGCAG
>CAYRCG010000031.1:0-17121 GCA_964422685.1 uncultured Syntrophomonas sp.
AGCTTCCGGCTTGCGCGCAAGGACTATAATATCATGCCCTTTTTACCCTGTCAAGCAAAGAAAGAAGAAAATTTTATTCTCCCAGCAGGGAGCCTAATCCGCTTCCTACCCCGGAAAAGTTCACATAGGTCTTGGGCACTTCCCCTACTATTATAGTTTCCGCCAATGGTATCGTTGTTGAAATTTTAACCTCATCGTCCATAAAGGGGACAGCTACTTTTATCTTTCCCTCAATCACAAAATATATCAGGTGGCGGCTCTGATTAATAGCGGCTTGTTCGAAATTGTTTAAAACATTCACGTTTATTTGGGAAACCGGGATGGTCTTTACTTTTATTTTGGGACCATAACCGGCCAATATTCTGGAACCCGTAAGTTGTCCTAAAGGGATATTAATAGTATTTTCTTGCATAGTATTCATAGCCCGGGTAACCTCTACCATAGTTTCACTCATAAGGCGGTTAAGTTCTATTGTATTGGGTTGGATTAATACTACCCGACCCTGTTCATCCTTGTGGACATGGACAATATCGGTATATTGAATCTGATTTACAACCTTTTCCGCTACAATCCGGTTTATTCTTTCCACAGCCTGGATTTGGGCTTTAGATCTGGCAATAGCCAAAATGCTGGATTTAAGCTCAAAATCCAATAAAGCTAAACCTGTTACTATTGAAGCAATAAGGATTAGTACCACTATTATAGGTAGCCAATTGAATCTGGGACCAAACATCCTATCACCTCGCCCTATAATATATGAAAAGTAGCTACATTTGGTGTCTGAATTGTACATAGTTGATTTTGCTGCAAAAACTCTTTCCTATAGCGTAGGGTTGCATAATATACAGAGCAAGCGTTGGCGAAACATGGATGCAACACCCGGCAAAGCCGAGTAGGAGAAAGGGAGCGAGCGATAGGACACCCTAGTCACGCGATTTCGCTTAAGCCTTTGAATATTGCCAGTATTTGTACTAGACTATATCAGGAGGAAAATGAGGCGTAGGGAGAACAAGTGAGGGTTTTGTTCTTCTTTTATCCTTTAGGATTGAGGAACTAAAACATATAAATTATAAAAGGAGTGTTAAGATTTTGAGTAATATAAGAGTCCGTTTTGCTCCTAGTCCGACGGGGGCTTTACATATTGGGGGGGCTCGTACAGCCCTTTTTAATTGGTTGTTTGCCCGCCAACACAAAGGAAAGTTTATCCTGCGTATTGAGGATACCGATTTCGAACGCTCCCGGGAAGATTCAGCTAAAGGTATAATGGAAGGGTTAGATTGGCTTGGGCTGGATTGGGATGAAGGGCCGGATATCGGTGGTCCCCTGGGGCCTTATCGCCAAAGTGAACGCGGTGATATCTATTCCCGCTATCTGCAGGAACTACTGGATTCCGGCCAGGCTTATCATTGTTTTTGCCGCCCGGAAGATTTAGAAAAGGAAAGGGAGGAAGCCATTCGGGAAAAGCGGGACTATAAATATGGGGGCAAATGTAGGGCACTTAATTCGGAAGAAGCCCGTGAAATGCTAAAAAGGGGGAAACCGGCGGTTATCCGCTTGAAAGTGCCAACAGGAGGCAATACTATAGTACCGGATGTTATCCGGGGAAATGTCAGCTTCGCCAACGCTCTTTTTGATGATTTCATAATAGCTAAATCGGATGGCTGGCCTACTTACAATTTTGCCGTGGTAGTTGATGATCATTGTATGCAGATATCTCATGTATTAAGGGCGGAAGAACATCTTTCCAATACCCCGCGCCAACTGCTCATTTACCGCGCTTTGGGTTTTAAGGAACCTCTTTTTGCCCATCTATCCATGATCCTGGCTCCGGACAGAAGTAAGTTATCGAAAAGGCACGGGGCGATTTCAGTCCAGGAATTTAAAGACCAGGCTTATCTCCCAGAAGCTTTGGTAAACTATTTAGCACTTCTGGGCTGGTCCACTGGTAAAGATGTTGATATATGGAGTCGCCCGGAAATGATTAAGGAGTTCTCTCTGGATAGCATCTCCAAATCCCCGGCGGTATACGATTTGGAGAAATTAGCCTGGATGAATGGCCAATACATGATGAAATTAGATATAGAAGGCTTACTAGCCTTATTGGAACCCCAAGCGAGGGAACTCGGGTGGCTGAGTGAAGATAATTCCGATTATTTCCGGCAAGCACTTGGGCTGGTGCGCGATCGGGCTAAAACCCGGGATGAACTCCTGGGGGCTCTCAGCTATTTTTTCGAAGATGTCGAACAATACGATGAAAAAGGGGTTAAGAAACACTTCAGGCTGGAGAAAGCCCCCGGTATGCTAGCCGAAGTGCTGGAGATCGTTGCCAGCCAGGATAACTTGTCCGCGGCTAGCTTGGAAGGGGCTTTTCGGCAACGGGCTCAGGAACTGCAAATAAAAGCAGCGGAACTTATCCATCCTACTCGCCTGGCTTTAAGCGGACGCACTGCCACTCCGGGGCTTTTCGAGGTGATGGAAGTGCTGGGAAAGGCAAAGTGCATTTACCGGTTAGAAAAAGCCCTTAATTTTGTCACCGGTTTGCAAAGATAGGCTATGAAGTATTGGTGCGGGGGAGAATATCGGAAAAGGTTTCACTAAGCCATTTGATGCTTATATCCTCCCTCTCCCTTGTCATTCCGGTAAAACGATGATCAGCTTGTTCTACTAGATGTAATTGGGCTTTGGGAAGATTTCGGGCGGCATACTCTGCATTAGTAAAATCCACCGCCTCATCCTTTTTACCGTGTACAATCAGTACCGGCCTAGAAGCAATTCCTTCGAGATATCCATCCATATCATGACACGCTAAATCCCGTGCGAAAATGGGGTTAAGTTCAAAACCACCGCTTTCATCCCGGAAATGTATACTATGCCCTTCCGCTAGTTTAGCATAATCCGTCCCCATTATACGGGCGAAACAATCATCTAGCATTATGGGAGTAGACCAAAGTATATAGCCCACCACCTTCGGCTCCTTGCTGCCCGCGGCCAGAATCGTACTCCCCCCGAAACTCCTTCCTAGCAGCAATAAGGGAAGCTGATGGCACCTGTGGGCATAGTCCATAATCGCCGCCATGTCCTCCGCCTGGCGCGAAAGACTAATATCCGCAAACTCTCCGTCACTAGCTCCGCTTCCGGTAAAATCGAAAGCGTACACCGCTAGTCCAAGTTCTTGCAGACGGGGAGCAAATGAATATATCTTGCCTCCGTTTTCCTTAGCCCCGCGAAAACCGTGCGCTATTAATAATACCATGGCAGGTTCCGGGGGAACAAAAGCCAAGCCGGCTAGCTCCAATCCATCGCCTTTTCTTATCTTGATTTTCTCCAAAGCTATCCTCCCGGTTAAATCGGCTTCTTTTCCTTCCTTTTCTCATCGGATTCGTAACGAACCCGGTTGCTGCAATAATCACAAACGAAAGTCGGCATTTCTTTTACCTGCTTTTCACTCAGTTTTTTAAAATCTCTGTGCCCCTCTTCGACATCGTAGACCTTACCGCAGAGCAAGCATCTCGCCACGATTTGTTTCATGATTCCCCCCCCTTAGATAATGCTTATTCCCCTGTGTTTATAGTAACAGAACTATCGCCAAAAATCTAAGAGTTATCCCTGCTTCTGCTACAAAAGCAATTAATTTAGCTGGCGGGGGTAAATAAACTATCCGTTTTCTTATAGACATCGGGCGCTAGGCACTAGAGGCCTGGGTTGACCCGGGCAGAAACGCCGGGAATTAGTTCCACTGTTTTCAGCGATGGCTATAATCCCCAACACCATGTATTAGGGAAAGTAAGGCCCATCCTAAAAATAAGATGGGCCGTAAGGTTTTCCGTCTCTATATAAGTTTTATAATCAGACTTTAAAGTATGCGATAGCTTCTTCCATTTCTTTCACTATCCCATTTAGGCTTTCGATCGCGGCATTGACTTCTTCCACGCTACCCATCTGATCCTCAGCCAATTGCCCAATCATCCGGGTGTATCCTAGATTGTCCCGCGCTGCCGAACTGGTCTGTTCTATAGATTCGAGGGCCGTTTCCGCGCTAGCTGCCATTTCCTCACTAGCGGCCGACATCTCCTGAATCTCCTGACTGATTTCAGTAACGCCCTTTATTATCGACTCGAAGGCTTCGCCGGCACTAGCCACAGCCTCTGTCCCGTGCGCCACTTCCTTGGTACCCTCTTCCATGGCTTTAACGGCGCGGACAGCCTCATTCTGCACTTCTTTAATGAGACCGGCGATACGCTTGGCAGCTTCTCCAGATTCTTCAGCTAATTTACGGACTTCCTCTGCTACCACGGCGAACCCTTTCCCCTGCTCCCCCGCCCGGGCCGCTTCAATAGCGGCATTCAGGGCTAAAAGGTTGGTTTGATTAGCTATATTAGTTATCAGGTCAACGATTTGATTTATTTCCTGCGATTTATCGCCCAGTCCCTGAACTATTTGGGCAGTAGAATTGACCGTATGGCTTATTACACCCATCTGCTCTATCGCTTTCTCTACCTGTTTCTCCCCCTCCTGGGCTTTGGAATTAGCCACCATGGTCGAGGAAGATACTTCCTGCGAATTCCGGGCTACCTGTTGGATAACCTCAGACATTTCCCCTATGACCACTTTAGAGCGATCAGTTAAATCAGCCTGGCTATTGGCACTATTGTTCATGTCATTAGCTTTAACAGTCATATCCTGCATCTGGGTGCTGCTCATCTCGCAGGTCTGCAGCAGAATACCGCTGGCTTCGCCTACGCTTTCCGCCAATCGCCGGGTCTTGCCGATAAGCTCCGATATCTTCTCTACCATCGAATTAACCATCAGAGCTAATTGGGCGGGTTCGTCCTTACCAAATACCGGTACCTTCTGGGTCAAGTCACCCCCGCTAACTTCAGTTACCGCAACCTTAATCCTGTCTAGGGGCCTATGCACACTAGCAGCTATAAGGAAAGCCGCTAAGAATCCTATTAATATTCCGATTATAGAGTAAGTGACCATAGAATTGCGGAAATGCCCTACCGCTTCATCGTAGGGGGTAGCCGGAACCCCGACATACCAGATGCCTACCGTCTGCCCGGCTGCATTCTTTATGGGCTCATAGGCCGTTTCGTTCCAGGTGCCTACGACGTTAGCCCTGCCTATGTAAGTTTCACCTTTCTTCAGGACAGCATCTGCTACCTGTTCCGAAACCTGAGTCCCTACCTGCCGCTGGTTATCTTTCATAACATTGGTAGATACCCGGGTATCTCCCTTAAAAATAGTCACCGTATCCCCAGTTAATCTGCCTATTTTGTCTACTACATCGTAGTTTTCCTCCATTAAAATGTCGCCTTTGTAGAGCTTGCCATCGATTACTTCCCATTGCCCCGGGAAATTTAGCTCTATAATCTGTCTTCCTAAGGCTAAGTCAGATTTAAGTTTCTCCTGGGCCGTAAATACGATTTTATCCGACATAACATAGGTAGCATAGAACCCCATTAAACCCGTTACCGCCGCTACAATCAGGGTAAAAGCCAGTATCAATCGTAATCGCACATCTAATTTCCGCAACAACCTTTCTACCCGTGCCATTAAACTCATTACACCCCGCTCCTTCCACTTTGCTCCTAAACCTGTACTCCCCTTGCCAGCCGATAGTGTCCAACAAATACACCTGCCTCTCCGCTCCAGGGTTATTTGTTGCTATCTTTATAAGGTATTTATCTGTTAGGAAGGTATTCCACATAAATCTTATTTTTCCTTGTTTTTCTCCGGGATTATTTCTATATATAATACTCGCTGATAGTTATAAGAGCCAAGAACCCTACCGGAGGCATCGTAGAAATAATTCAAGGAGGAACCTCCTATATACACCTTGCCCTTTTCGTCAATGCCCAGGTCCTTTATATAGGTTTCTAGTTTTTGATCATCAGTAAATGTTATCTGTACTTTGATTAGCTGCTTTTCAGTATCTGGGGAAGACTGGAAAAGCTTCTTACCTTCGAAATGACACCCACTGTTAAACATAACAAGAAGGAGCAGCAATACTACCCCTAGGATTCGCCTTTTATTCACCGGTATTTCCTCCTCCTGCTCTTTTGCCAGCGGCGGCTCTTGCTGATGATGGCAGTATCGGATTGCATCAACCCTGGCCTTCTTTTAATACTCCACTCCCTAAGCCTCTGGTCAACCAAGGCATGAATGCTTTCCGGCGGAAATTTGCCATTCTCTCCCCTTTTCCCGGCAGGCTTTTCCATAAGTATCTCTAAACCCTCATCTATATCTTCGATAGCCCATATAGTAAATTGCCGTTTTTTCACGGCTACCAGTATTTCTTCCTCCAGCATCAACTGGGAAACATTCTTTTTGGGTATTATAACCCCCTGCCTCCCATCCAAACCCTTCAGTTGGCAAAGCTGAAAGAACCCTTCCACCTTTTGGTTGATGCCTCCTACCGGCTGGATTTCACCGTTTTGATTAACAGAACCAGTAACAGCAATCCCCTGTTTAATAGGAAGATCGGCCAGGCTAGATAGCAAAGCAAACAATTCAGCACTGGAAGCGCTGTCGCCTTCTATGCCCTGATAACTTTGTTCAAATGTCAGGCTGGCGGAAAGGGTTAAAGGCTTTTCCCGCGCGTATTTGGCCCCCAGGTACCCGCTCAAGGTAAGAACACCCTTGCTGTGAATATTACCACTCATACGGATTTCCCGTTCGATGTTTACTAAACCTTTTTCTCCCATAAAAGTTTTAGCGGTAATTCGTACCGGTCTGCCAAAAGCGTAGTCCCCTATCTCATGTACCGCTAAGCCGTTTAATTCACCCACCCTTTCTCCCTCGATATTTATTATCAGGCTTTCTTCCAACATCATGGCTTGAATCTTATTTTCCAGCAGGGAAGAGCGGTATTTTTTTTCTGTTATGGCTTTTTTCACATGTTCCACCCCGACTAATTTCGCACCGGCATAGTTAGCCCAACAATCAGCCTCTATCACTATCTCGACTATTTTGTTGAACATAGTTGAGATTTTCTTCTGGTCTTCCGCCAGTCGGGTAGCGTAATCAACTACCGCCGCAACTGCTGGCGGATTAAAATGCTTAAGTTTCTCCTTTTGGCACAAAGAACTGATGAAACCGGCATATTCCATAACCCTTCGCCGGCTTTTTTCCACTTCGACATCGAAATCTGCCCTAATTCGGAAAAGTTTCCTGAATTCCTCATCAAAGTTATAAAGCAGGTAATAATACCAGGGTTCCCCGATCAATACTACTTTAAGTTCAGCTGGAATGGGCTGGGGCTGCAGAGTCTCAGTATTACTCAAACCGAGCATCCGGCTTAGATTCTCCACCACAATTTCCTGGTTGATAAGGCAACGCTTAAGGGCTTCCCATAGATAGTAGTTTTTGATAATATCATAGATTTGTAAAACTAAATAACCACCATTAGCCCGGTGTATGGCTCCGGCCTTTATCTTGGTAAAGTCAGTAGCCAGAATCCCGAATTCCCCCTCGTATTCTATCTGTCCGAAAAGATTGGCATAGGTGGGGTTGCTTTCAAACACTACCGGGGCGTGTTTTAATTCCGAATTATCAACAATTAAATTAACCTGGTAACGCCTTAATGAAGCTCGGCGATCCATTAGCCGGAAAAAGCTGAAGGGTGACTTTTCTTCCGGCTGCAGGAAGACTTCATAATTTGCTAGCAGGTCTTCTTGTATAGCTTCGATATGTTCCACCAATTCTTGGCTTAGGCGATATCTGCCGAATAATTCCCCGAAGATAGGCATAAATGCCAACCGGGCAACCTCATCAGCTAAATCTTTGATTTTAGCCTTGATGCTTTTCTCCAGTTCCTTGTAGCGCCGAAAAGATTTGTTAAGCTTTTCCTGAACAATAGCACTTTTCTTCATTATTTCGGCTCGTTCGTCCTCTGGTAAAGTGATGAATTCTTCCTGGCTGAGCGGCTCGCCATTTTTTAAAGGAATACTACTGATATTGTTCTGGTTACGGCTTATAGTAAATCCATAGCTATGTGCCTCTTCATCTAACTGCATATACATCATGTTAGTTTCGTCAACAAAAGCACCTAATATGGCATTTTTCTCGTGTTCGTATTCATCACTTTCAAAAGCCTTTTCAAGATTCTTTATAGCTAGTTCTATCCCCGCCTCTAAAGCTTTTTTAAAACTCCTTCCCTGGCCGGCCGGTAATTGTAAAGCCTGGGGAAAATCCGGATTCTTAAAATTATATACATAGCAACAGTCTGGAGGAGGGGGTTCCTTTTCAGCTTTGTTCCCTAAAATCTCCCGGGCCATCGTGTGTTTGCCCGTCCCCATAGTCCCGGCTAAATACACATTATAACCCTGTTTTTCTATATCCAAAGCTATCGATAAGGAACGATAAGCCCTTTCTTGCCCGATAATTCCGGGTAATGGTTCCACTTGAGCGGTGGACTCGAATTTAAATGTAGCAGGATTGCAGTTTTTTCTTAAATCCCTGGTTTTCACTTTATATTTATTCAGATTCAGAACCCATACCTCCGTATAATTACTTGCGTATTACTAGAACGAAAAGCTCATACCCGTATCTGCTTTGATTACCTTGGGGCCAAGCTCATTTAAAAGGCGGGCTGCCGCATAAAAGCCGGTACAATGCCCCACGGCAATTTTCCCTATATCCATTTTTCGCAAAATGGATATGGTCTGAGCCATCCTTTCCGGGGAGGCTGTTATCAGATGGGTCCCACCGATAAAGGCTTGTATCCGAGAGCGTCCCGTTTTTTCCATTATGTACTCGATAGTGTTTATCATCCCCGAATGGGCACATCCGCTTATGATGACCAGACCTTCGGGGTGATCAATCAGCAAAGCCATATCATCCAGCAATTTATCCTCAACAATGCCATCCTCAGCAACGACCACAAAGTTACCTCCGGTATTTTCGAAACCATTTCTTCGTGGTATTTCTCCGGTCATGAAAACCCCGGGTACTATTTCAGAAAAGTCTTTGATAAAAACCATTTCGGCCCCATTCTCCACTAATTCCTCATGACTGAAAGGGCAACCGATATGCGGGCCTAAGCCCGTCCTGCCCTGAACATGGCGCCGTAAAAAAATATCTGGATGAGCATAAACCTTTTTGGGCCCAAACCTTTGCAAAAAAGGAATTACTGCGCCGGTATGATCGAAGTGTCCATGGCTGATAACCAAGGCTTCAACTTCCCCTAAATCTATACCCAAATTTGCAGCGTTTCTAAAAAGGGCATCCTTGCTGCCTGTGTCAAAGAGTATCTTTCTCCCATCTACTTCAATTAAGGCGGAAAAACCATACTCTCCAGCCAGCCATGCCGAAGGGGTTGTGTTTTCTACTAAGACACCTACCTCCACATTCATTTTTTGCCTCCTTCACTGAACTCAATTCACAAAATAATTATACAATAGTGCCATGCTTATAATACCGGTAAGCAGAGTAAAAAATAGGTTTCTGCTTTTCAGAGCTACCAGAAACGTAGGTATAAAAGCCCATAAGTAAATGTTTTTGCTACTAAAATCTATATTGCCTTGGGGAGCGAATATGCTTAAGGCCGTCAAAGAACCCAAAACTGCCGGAGCGATAAAGGATAGCCATCTTTGCAACCCTTTGGAAAACTCAAAGCGCGATAATATGGCTATGGGCAATATGCGGGGTAACAGGCTGACAAAGGAAACCCCAATTATCATTAAATAGACGCTAGTCGTGCTCATCAAATAGAATCCCCAAACTAGCCGCAATTAAGGTGGCTATAATAATATTAGACATATTCTGCATAGAGCCGGGCAGCATAAAGCCTATCAGCAACGATAATACCGCAGCAATAATCGCTACCAAGGCATCACTTTTTTTGTGTATCATTAATACCAAAAGGGAAATATACATGGCCGGTAAAGCAAAACCTAAACCAAACTGTTCGGTATTACTGATCATGCCCCCTAGCACAGCCCCCAGAATAGTACTACCAATCCAGGATATATGGGCAGTAAGATTCAATCCCGCCATATATGGGATACTAGCTTCGTGTTGCCTATAGCGGTTCATAGCTACAGCGTAGGTTTCATCGGTAAGACCGTAAGATAAAAAGGCCGCCCAGCGCGCAGGGAGCTTTTTTACATAGGGAACCATAGAACTAGCAAAAAGGGTATATCTTTGGTTAATTAAAAGATTAGCTAAAATGGCCGTAATTACTGCTCCACCAGCCTGCATAACCCCGATAGCAATATATTGACCGGCACCGGTAAAGCACAAAACAGACATGGCGGTGGCTTGCTGCAGATTCATCCCGGCTTCCATGGCTAGAACACCGAAAGCAAAACCCAAAGGTAAATAACCCAATACAACCGGGAGGGAATCCTTGATACCTTCCCGGAGTTCCGCATTTAACATTTTTATCTCCTTGCCGAGATTAGCTGGTGAATCTAATACGTAAGGACAGCTAATGAAATTTTACCATTAAGGCTAAGGGCTAGCCAGCAATAAATTGGCAGGCAAGAGAAAAACAACCCACAATTCCTTATTGCGACCATCTACGCCACCAGGGAAACACACCGTACTCCTTTCTCCAATCGGCTTCTTTCCGGTGCTTATAACATAAGTCTTGCGGTTCGCTACCCAACACAAAAGCCATTTCGGTTTGCCTAGGACAGGATTCGCAGGCTATAAGGCCACTATCCAGGCAGATATTGAGTAATTTTATGTTACCCGGGCGGTAAAAATCCTTTTCGGTCAGCCTTTGGGAAGCCTTTGCTATAAAATTAGCCCAAATCGGCCCGGCGACTACCCCGCCAGGAATATTTACATCCCGGTCCTTATCATAACCCACCCAAACTGCACAAGAAATATGGGGGGTAAAGCCCACAAACCAGGCGTCCTTGAATTCATCGGTAGTACCTGTTTTCCCCGCAGCTACCCTATCCCCGATGATGTTGCGCAAATGTGCTCCCGTTCCGCCGGCTTCCAATACACCCTTTAGCATATTGGTAATTATATAAGCATTATCTTCGCCGATTACCCTCCTTTGCCGCAATCTGTTTTCTTCTAGAATCTTGCCGTTTTTATCTGTTATTTTTAATATATAATTGGCCTCGCTATATATACCCCGATTAGCGAAAACCGCATAACCCAAGGCCATATCCAAAGGCCTCACCTCATTGGCTCCCAAAGGCAAAGAAAGCACCGGTTGAATATTAGTAAAACCGAAGGCCTCCGCATATCTAGCACTCGCCGCCGGGCCTAGCAAATGATTTATCCGAACAGCCACCACATTATCCGATTTCATTACCGCCTCTTTTAAGGTGAATTCACGCCAATGATAGGGTTCTTGTCCATAATCCACCGGGCGATAAACCTCACCATCAGGTAGTTCGTATTCTACTTCTTCACACATCATTTTATCGGCACCGGTATAGCCGGAATACAAGGCCAGGGAGTAAACGAAGGGTTTGAAGGTAGATCCCGGTTGGCGTTTGGCGAAAACCCGGTTGAAGGTAGAACTGTTATAATCTCTGCCCCCGATAAATGCCCTAATACCTCCATCGCTGGGATCTACTGCTACCAAAGCCACCTGCAGGTTTGGGTCATAAGGTTCTAGTCCTGATTGAACAGCCTGGTTAGCAGCCCGTTGCATATAGATATCCAGAGTGGTATAAACCTTTAATCCTCCCCGGTACAGTATTTGTTCCCCATATTTTTTGGTTAAATAATCCTTTACCAAAGCAATAAAATAGGGGGCCTCCCCTATTACAAAATCAGTTTTTTGGTAATATAGCTTCTCTAGCGCAGCTTTGCTTTGAATTTCTTCACTTATATAGCCTTCCTCATGCATTCTTTGCAGGACATGTAATTGGCGAGATTTGGCAGCTTCGGGATTAATATAGGGGTCGTAGTTGCTAGGCCAGCGGGGAATACCCGCTAAAAGAGCCGATTCAGCCAAATTCAGGTCCTTAGCTTTCTTAGCAAAGAAGGTGCGGGCAGCAACTTCAATACCGTAAGCCCCCTGCCCAAAATAGATAGTATTGCAATACAAACTTAAGATTTCATTTTTACTATATTGCCGTTCCAATTCCAAAGCATAGAATAATTCCTTAAATTTGCGCAGGAATGTACGCTCATTACTTAAGAAGAGATTCTTAGCTGTCTGCTGGGTTATTGTACTTCCACCTTCGACAATCTTTCTCTCCCGGATATTTACATAAATAGCCCGGAGAATACCAGCTATTTCAATACCATGGTGCCGGTAAAAATTCTTATCCTCCACCGCAATTACTGCTTGGAGAAAGTAATCCGGCATCTCATTAAGTTCGATATTAATGCGGTTTAAGTCCCCTAACCCTTTTATTGCCTCCCCATTGATATCATATACCACCGAAGCCTGGGGTACTTCTATCCGGGGCAGAGGCCAGGTAAAAGCTGAATTACAGGTTATTAGAGCCACAATTAGCAGACCTAGGATAAATTTACGCATAGCATTATACCCCCTAATAGTAAAATACCCCATATTTACAACCTTCATCCTCGGCCAACGCAAAGGAACAAAGGGAAAACGGGGTATTTACAGAGAAAGGGGATTTCGCCTTTCCCGAAGCTGTTAATTTATGAATATTTAATACAAATATTACTGATTAAGTCCGCCACATCCTGCACATAATCCTGGGCCATTTCTATATGCTCATAAACCGCGCGCCATTTAATGATAATAAAGGGATCTTCTTGGTTTTCGAAAAGAAGGGCCAAACCCTGACGGTAGTTATTATCTTGCTTTCGTTCTAGCTGTCTTATCACTTCACAGTGTTCCAGTATTTCTTTTTTGTTGCGCTCTATATCCTGTAGCAAGTTTAGCAATTTTTCTTGCAGGAGTAGTGTCTCATAGAGGACATTCACCATTTCTTTAACCCTTTTATTAGGCCGTCCGGTCTTATATAGAATCATGCAATCAATAATCCCGGTGATATAATCCAGGGTAGCGGACAGTTTTTGTGCTAATTGAAAAGCATCCTCCCGGTCAAAAGGGAGAATAAAACTGGTGTTCAAGCGCCGGATTAGTTCCTGAATAACCCGATCTCCCTCATGTTCCATAGCGGTAAGTTTCGCCATTTTTATATCGAGTCCGCTATAATCGTTAACTACATTTAGCAGGATATCTCCGCCCCTGGTTATAACGCGGGCACTTTCCCTGAATAACATAAATAGTTGTTCGTCTTTAGTGCCAAATAGGCGCAACTTCTTCACCACCCGATTATTTTTATGAAAAGGTCAGGGCATCCGCTGTTTAATGCTTGAGGTATTATAGCGTCCGTCAGCGCCCGGAGGGTCAGCGTAAATCCGCGTCTAAAAACCCCATTCATGGCAATGGCATAACACCCGTCATATTGTTTAATTTGAAACTAAAGTGCCCTTAAATAATCAGGACGCAGGTAACTGATATCGTTACGGCTGATTATATTGTTAATCAAAGCCAGAATCTTTTCTTTGTCCTCCGGGAATCTTCCCTTTATGGGCAAGTAGTTGGAGGCATGGTTGCTACGGAATTCCGTCCCCTCAAGCTCTAGAGCCTCTATCATTATGCGCATTTCATCCAGGATTTCGAAAGGCCCCGGCAGTTCAAATTCTCCTTTTTGCATTCTCCGGTAAAGGGTTGTTCTCGGTTCCAGCATCAGGGTCAAGGCACCTATATAATCCGGATTCATTTCATTTAATATTTTAGCAGTATTTCGGGCATGGTCAACCGCTTGTGGAGTTCTTCCGGCTAAGCCCAACAATACTGTAACCGATAATAGAATACCTGCTTCGCGAATCTTTTTTCCCGCCTCAAGCATTTCCTCGTAAGTAACCCCTTTTCTGATATCTTTTAGCAAAGCGGGATCTCCGGTTTCCACACCCAAGTAAGCGATGCTTAAGCCGGCTTCTTTTAATTTTTTAAGGTCGACCGGATCCTTAGAAATAATGCTATCAGGACTAGCATAAATCCCTATGTGCCTTAAACTGGCAAAATTCTTTTTTAATTCGGAGATAATCTTTATTAAATCCCCGGTTTCTACCGCCAGTGCATCACCGTCCGCCAGAAATACCTTTTCCAAATCACCGTAATACAACTTAGCCATACGAATATCAGCCATTACTTCGTCTAATAACCTAACCCGGTATTTCTTATCCTTATACATAGAGCAGAATGTGCATCTGTTATGTGAGCAACCTATAGTAACCTGCAAGATATAGCTTCGGGCCTCACTAGGAGGGCGATAAACACTACCTTCGTACCTCATAATTCATAACCTCCTTGGCTATATTTAATTCTATACAATAAATTGCACCTTGTGAAACACCTAACAAATAACCTTTTTTAATCTAGCTATATTTCTAATTATACTAGCACACAATAAGAATGGGTGCGGGAAATTTAAGGAGGTTTTTCGATTGGCTCGAAAAAAAGGCCTAATGTCGGAAGAACTCAAATTCGAAATTGCTCGCGAACTCGGTGTTGATCAAGTAGTATCAAACCAAGGTTGGGGCGCAGTTTCTTCCCGAAATTGCGGCAACATGGTAAGCAAAGCCATCGAGATGGCGGAGCGGCGCATCTCCGAGCAAAAGTAATTGTTGCACAATAGACTATTGCACAACAGACCCGCATCCGTCAAGGGGGATTAGTCCCCCTTTTCTAATTCCCGCTTCATAGAGCGGACTTTTCGTTGATTAATGATTCTAGTTAAATAGTTGGAAAAATACAGAATGGCAATAACTAAAAACGTTGCCAGTACAGTGGTTTGCTGCAATCCTGCACCTATTAGCATCCCTAGAATGGCAGTCACCCATAAGTTGGCGGCTATAGATAACCCCTGGTTTACATCCTTTTCCTCTCTCATCCAAATTATCCCGGTGCCAATAAACCCTATAGCCGAAATAATTTGGGCAGAAAGCCGACTCGGATCGCTATAATGTGGATGACCTAGGCCTTTGAAAAATTCATTGGAAACGATCATTATTAAAGCCGCCGTCATGCATGTAATAGTATAGGTGCGGGTGGTTGTTACGGTCCTATCGGCACCTATACTCATAATTAATCCTATAACGGCTGCTAATACTAAACGCCCTGCCCATATCTCCATAATGCCTCCACCTAGGAACATCGAAGCGGTTAAATATAAAACTAAACCAAGCCCTTACACTATCCCTTATATCATCTGGTAATTAGGGGCCTCCTTGGTAATCGAGATATCATGCGGATGACTTTCAACCAAACCGGCATTGCTAATGCGAATAAATTTAGTATTACTTTGCATTTCTTCGATATTCTTAACCCCACAATAACCCATACCGGCTTTCAGCCCCCCAATGAGCTGAAAGATAGTTTCCGCTACAAAACCCTTATAGGGAATCCTACCCTCAATGCCTTCCGGGACTAATTTATGGGCATCCTCTTGAAAATAGCGATCACTGCTACCCTGTGCCATGGCTCCCAAAGAACCCATTCCCCGATAAACCTTATAGCTCCTGCCTTGGTATATCTGCGTTTCACCCGGGCTTTCATCAGTCCCTGCCAGAAGATTGCCCAGCATTACCGTATCTGCCCCGGCGGCAATAGCCTTAGCTATATCTCCTGAATACTTTATGCCTCCATCGGCGATGATGGGTACACGATATTTTTTCGCCACCTGGGCGCAATCAAAAACGGCTGTAATTTGCGGCACACCGATTCCTGCCACTACCCTGGTAGTACAGATAGAACCCGGACCGATTCCGACCTTTATAGCATCAGCTCCTGCCTTAATTAGGGTCTCGGTAGCCTCCGCCGTAGCCACATTACCGGCGATAAGTTCGATATCTGGGAATTCTCCCCTAATCGCAGCGACCATATTTATCACGCTCAGCGAATGGCCATGGGCGGTATCTACTACTATTACATCCGCCCCGGCTTTCTTTAGGCTTTCCACCCTTTCGAGGGTATCGAGGGCTATGCCAACGGCCGCCCCGACCAGCAAACGCCCACGCATATCCTTGGCGGCATTGGGATATTTTGAGGTTTTCTCTATGTCTTTAATAGTAATCAAACCCATTAGGTTAAAATCATCGTCCACCAGCGGGAGCTTTTCTATCTTATATTTCCGCAATAAGTCCATGGCCTGATCCATGCTGGTGCCTACCGGCGCAGTAACTAAGCCCTCACTAGTCATTATATTCTTGATAGGTTGACTAAAATCAGTCTCGAAGCGTATATCCCGGTTGGTAATTATCCCGACTAGCTTACTTCCCTCAGTAATGGGCACCCCCGATATATGATAGTGCTCCATTATGTCAAGGGCATCCCGAATAATATTGTCTGGTGATAGAAAAAAGGGATCGGTAATTATACCGTGCTCAGAGCGTTTTACCCGATCAACCATCCTAGCCTGTTCCTCAATAGACATATTCTTATGGATTATGCCTATTCCACCTTCCCTAGCCAAAGCAATAGCCATCCTAGTTTCTGTAACCGTATCCATCCCCGCACTTAGAATAGGAGTCGCTAGTCTGATGTTTCTACTAAGCATCGTAGATACGTCAACATCCCGGGGTAGAATATCGGATCTTCCCGGTATAAGCAACACATCATCAAAGGTGAGACCTTCCTTATTAAATCTTTCACTCATTGTCCTGGCCCCTTTTAGAAATTTAGAATATAGTATCCTATTATCCGGCATTTTTCAAGGTTGGCCCGGAATAACGCATTTAATCCCCACCCATTACCGAGCTAATACCATAATTTCTGAAATGCTCACAAAGACAGTCCGCCGTTTCTTCACTAATATGAAATTTATCCGCTATTTCCCGCCTGCTCCAACTATCCTTAATACAGTGTAGCAATTCATCATAATCGACCCCCGCTTCCCAACTCATTTCCTTCAGAGAAGGTATCCTGCTCCAAGGGGGAAAGGAACCGTGACCATTGTTTTGTTCCATAAATCGTACCTCCGATAGTTATTTTATACTATTTCGACGGCGTTCGCCTGCCTAGTCCGCATTAATCAGTGTCAAAATCCTATTCTCTTACTCACCCCCTTGGTCTGAAACCATAAATAATAATATTGCACTTAAGGTGGGAATGACCGGGCGTTGTGTCATTGCGAGGAGCAAAGCGACGTGGCAATCTTC
>CAYRCG010000032.1:0-17032 GCA_964422685.1 uncultured Syntrophomonas sp.
TTTTCCGCTATATCATTGCTGATAATTAACAAAGATGCTCTTCGTCTTAATATACTGGATTTTGCCGCCGAAGCCCCCGAGGAAACCTTGCCTGCCTTTTGGGCAAAACCCAAGATATTAAAATAGTTTTTCTTCAAACTATCACTCACCTTATTACTTAGTTGGTTATATTCCTATCTATCTGCTCGCTAATCTTTTGCAAAACCTCGTCAGGCACATTTTGCTCCAGGGCTTTTTGCAATCTTTTCCCTTTGATAGCCTGCCGAAGACAATCCGGTTCAGGACAAATATAAGCCCCCCGTCCCGGTTTTTTGCCGGTTATATCCAAATCTATTTCCCCCTGCGGACTGCGCACTATCCTGACCAATTCCCGTTTATTTTTCATTTCCCGACACCCTACACACATCCTTTGGGGTTGCTTACGAATCTTGCCCATCTATTTCCCTCTCCCCGGCGCTTTCCCCGTTCCGGTTGTGTTCCGACAATTCGGCATCCATCCCGTTATCCGACCCATCATTTATCCCGCTATTCATTTCGGGGCTAATTTCATCATCCATCATTGCATCTATTCCCTCACCTATATTCTCATCCTCTTCTATCCCATCTATCTCTTCTATCCCATCTATCTCTTCTATCTCACCTATCTCGTCTATCTCGCCGTCAATCCCATCATTGTCAATCCCATCATTATAGTAGGCATTCATCTGGCTTTCGCTTCTTATGTCCACTTTCCAACCGGTAAGTTTTGCTGCCAGGCGGGCGTTTTGCCCTTCCTTCCCTATCGCCAATGAAAGCTGGTAATCAGGCACAACCACACGGGCCACTTTATCCATCTCATTAGTGTTTACTGCTATTACCCGCGAAGGGCTTAAGGCATTGGAAATATATCTTTCCGGGTCCTTATCATATTTTATGATATCAATCTTTTCCCCACCTAGCTCAGAGACAATGTTTTGCACCCGCAAACCCCGAGGCCCGACACAAGCCCCCACTGAATCTATTTTATCATCCAGGGAATAGACCGCAATCTTAGATCTGGCCCCCGCCTCCCTAGCTATAGACTTAATCTCCACTACCCCATCATAAATCTCCGGGACTTCCATTTCAAATAAACGGCGTAAAAAATAGGGGTGAGATCTTGATACAAAAATATTAGGGCCTTTGGAGGTGTTTTTAACTTCGTGAATATAGGCCTTAATCCTTTGCCCGACCTCGTATCTTTCTCCCATAATTTGGTCCGAAGCCATCATTATTCCCTCGGTCCGGCCCAGGCTGATATAAATACTTCTGGCTTCAATCCTTTGAATGGTACCGGTTATTATTTCACCTTCTCTATCTAGAAATTCTTCGTATATAAGGCTGCGCTCCGCTTCCCTTAGCTTCTGTATAACTACCTGTTTAGCCGTTTGAGCTGCGATACGCCCGAAATCAGACGGCGTGGCCTCGACATAGATTAGATCCTCAAGCTTACAGTCGGGATAAAGCTCCCTTGCTTCTACCAAAGACATTTCTAGCCGAGGGTCTTCGACCTCATCGCTTACCTTCTTTTGCGAAAACACCTTTACTTCGCCATTAGTCTCATTGAATTCAACACTTACATTTTGGGCAATCCCAAAGTTCTTTTTATAAGCGGTGCTTAAAGCCGATTTTATGGCGTCGATTAAAGCGCTTTTAGGAATGCCTCTTTCTTTTTCTATGTCGTTCAATGCCCGCACTAAATCATTAGACATTGTTTTTCCTCCTCTTAAAATTCTGGATGCAGGCGGATGGTAGTAATCATCTTCCGCGGAACTTTAAGTGTTTCCCCATCATGGTCTACCGCGATATCGTTACTATCGAAACCCATTAAAATACCTGTAATCCGTTGTGGCCCCGAATAACCCTTTCTAGTTTTAATCCTGACCAGGCTGCCTGTAAAGCGTTCCCAATCCCGTTCATCCTTCAAGATTCGGTCTAAGCCCGGAGAAGAGACTTCAAAATAATCATAGGGTATATCTAATTCGTCCAGGCTAGCTTTTATAGCCCGGTTGGCCCGGCTACAGTTATCTAAATCGATGCCGCCCTCTTTATCGATAAAAATTCGCAAGAATTGCTCCTTGTTTTCCTTGCGATATTCTATATCAACCAGCTCCAATTCCATTACCTTTAGTATTTCTTCGGCAATTCGTTCTATCCTAGTCAGGAATGCAGCTCTATCTATCTGTCACACCCCCTGTTATTATTTCAGCTTAACAACAGAAAAAGTGGGCGGATACCCACTTTGTGGTTAATGGTATTAGTATGCTTGCGATTAGTATAGCATATTCACCTAAATCAATACAAGGACCCGGGGGCAAAAACCCCTTTTACCACAGAGGATAACACAAATATACTTGTTTCTGCCCCATTACGGCGTAATCGGTTACGTTCCCCTCCTACCGTCCGTACTGATTCTCCGCTTCATCCGGCAAACACTTTTTTCTTTCCCCAAGCTATCCAAAAAGGCTTAGCTGGTTGCTTTCCGGTAGATGGTTAAAGCAATCTGATTGACGTAAAATTTCCATCGCTGTTTTATTCAGCCGTGACCTTTGCTGAAAATCTTCCACTGATATAAAGTCACCGGCCTCCCTAGACTTTATTATGCCCTGGGCGGCGGCCGCACCTACATTAGGTAAAGCCGAAAAAGGTAATAATAGCGCATCGCCTTGCACTAGAAACCTGTTGGCATCAGATTTATAGATATCTACCGGTTGAAAAGCAAACCCGCGCGCATACATTTCCAGGGCTACTTCGAAAATAGGAAGTAGCTTTTTTTCCTTTTGCGTAGCTGATAGACCAGCCTTCTCAATCTCCTTTATCTTTCCCCTTAAAGCCTCATAGCCTTCCATGATAAGCGAGGAATCAAAATCCTCCGCCCTGATACTGAAAAAGCTAGCATAGAATTGCAGGGGATAATGAACTTTAAAATAAGCAATGCGAAAGGCCATAGTCACATAGGCCACCGCATGTGCTTTAGGAAACATGTATTTGATTTTCTGGCAGGAATCAATATACCAAAAGGGAACACTCTTACTGGCCATTAGCTCGCATTCATCGCTTGTCAAAACATTACCCTTGCGCACATTCTCCATTATCTTAAAGGCTTGTTTCTTATCCAAATCCATCTGAATCAAATAACTCATTATATCGTCCCGGGTGCAGATAACTTCGCTGAGAGTAGCTGTCCCGTTTTTTATCAGATTCTGGGCATTATTAAGCCATACATTGGTACCATGGGAAAGTCCACTGATTCTAACCAATTCGGAAAAGGTAGTTGGTCGGGTAGCCTCTAACATCTGTCGCACAAAACGGGTACCGAACTCTGGAATCCCATAGGTTCCCACCGTGGTAAGAATATCGCTTGCTTTTACCCCCAAGGGTTTAACCCCGGAGAATAGTTGCATGACGTCTTTCTCGTCGAGTTTTATGCCAGAAGCCTTCTCCCCGGTTAGATCCTCCAACGATTTCAAAACGGTAGGGTCATCATGCCCTAATATATCTAACTTTACCAATTGTTCGCCGATGGCATGGTATTCAAAATGGGTAGTTATTACCCCAGAATCTTTATTGTCAGCCGGGTGTTGTAAAGGGGTAAATTCTAGAATGTCTCGGTTCTGAGGAACTACTATCAAGCCACCGGGATGTTGCCCCGTGGTCCTTCTGACTCCGGTTATTCCTTTGACTAAACGGGTAATCTCCGTGTTGGTAATGTTTACCTGCTTGTTTTCCATATACTTCTTGACAAAACCATAGGCGGTCTTCTCAGCTATGGTCGAAATAGTACCTGCCCGGTACACATTTTCCCGGCCAAATAACTCCTCCACATATTGGTGAGCGCGGCCCTGGTAATCACCGGAGAAATTGAGGTCTATGTCTGGCACCTTGTCGCCTTCGAAGCCCAAGAAGGTTTCAAAAGGAATGTCGAATCCGTCCTTATGCAGCTTATTACCGCATTGGGGACAAACTCGCTTAGGTAAATCAGCCCCACACCCAGCCGTTCCACTAACGGTGAAATCGCTAAAGCGGCAGGAAGGGCATATATAGTGGGGCGATAAGGGATTAACTTCAGTAATGCCGCTTAGAAAAGCTACCAGCGACGAGCCTACAGAGCCTCGGGAACCGACGATGTATCCGTCTTGGTTGGACTTTTTCACCAGTTTGTGGGCAATAAGATATAGGACACTAAAACCATGGCGTGTAATAGAATCCAATTCTTTTGCTATGCGTTTTTCTACAATAGAGGGCAACTTCTCCCCATAAAGGATGTGGGCCTTATCCCAACTTATTCGGGTGATCTCCGCGGAGGCACCATCTATTTTAGGAGGGTAAAAACCTTCCGGTACCGGTCTAATATCCTCTATCATCCCTGCTATAAGAGCAGGGTTATCGATTACTACTTTGCGGGCCTCTTTTTCGCCGAGATAATCCATTTCTGCCAACATTTCTTCAGTACTGCGGAAATAAAGTGGCGCTTGGCTTTCTGCATCCTCGTAACCCTGTCCCGCCTGAATAATCCGCCGAAATATTTCATGATGGGGATCGAGAAAATGGACATCACCGGTAGCTACAACCGGTTTATTGAGTTTTTGTCCTAACCTGACAATCCTGCGGTTTATCTCCTGCAATTCCTCCCGTGATTTAACGCTGCCATCTTTGATCAGAAAATCGTTGTTATCCAGGGGCTGAATCTCTAAATAGTCATAAAAATTGGCTATCTTCTCCAGTTCCCTTTCTTCCGCTCCTTGCAAAATAGCCCGATAAAGCTCCCCCGCCTCGCAAGCGCTGCCTAGTAAAAGACCCTCTCTCCGGTCGATTAATTCCCGGCGAGGTATTTTAGGATGGCGATAAAAATAGTCCATATAGGATATACTGACTAGATGATAAAGGTTTTTTAAGCCCTTTTGATTTACGGCCAATAATACAATATGATAAGGCCGTTCCTTCTTATCTTCCTCCACCAGATATGCTTCTACCCCGTAAATGAGCTTAATCTTATGTTTTTTCGCCGCCTGGTAGGCTTCCGGAAACGCTTGAATAGAGCCATGATCTGTTATAGCGATAGCAGGATGTCCCCACGCCGCAGCCCTCTCTACCAATTGGTTTATTTCGGTTAAACCATCCATAGCGCTCATTTTACTATGGGCATGAAGTTCGACTCTTTTGTTTTCGGCCCGGTCTACCCTTTCGGGCCTTTCCGCATAGGCAAAAGCATCGATAAATAACACGGCTTCTTTTATGTAGTTATCGTAGCGCACACTGCCGGATAGCTTTATCCAGTCTCCCAGTTTTATTCTGTCGTCCTCGGCTTTATCTAGGAATAGCTTTGCAACAATGCTACTGCTGTAGTCGCTTAGGTAATATGCTACTACTATACTGTTATCTTTTAAGAGATTGACCTCCTTGTGCCATACCTCACCCGCGATAACTGCATTTCTCATGCCCTCTTGGACATCTGATATTTTAATAACCCTTACATCATCCAATGGTTTTGCCCCGCTGCTTCCCTTCGCCCTACGGCGCTTTTTTTCCGTCGGGGGCTCTTGTTCCGTCAATACTTCTACCTTCTGAACAGATAACAAGTAATCTTTTGGGGGTTCCCCCGTTTCCCTTTCAGTATGTATAACCCTTACTACAACACGCAAGGCATATTCCTGGCCTATCCACCGGGAAAGTTGGTTGCAGATTTCCTTATTGATTACCTCATTATAAATATCCCTGTCCTGCACCAACATATCTATACGGTTATCCTCAAAACACCATTCTATGGAATCAAAAACTGCCTGATTAGAGGAAAAAACCCCCGCTACCATTTCGCTTTGCCGCGATTTTATAGTCTTCTCCATCTGCAGGGCAAAGTCTTTTAACCGGGGGATTATCTCTAATTCATCCAAAAAGGGCAGGGACTTTTTGATTTCGCCAATGCTTTGCCTAATAATATTAGCAGGAATTGGTTTCTCTGTTAAAATGCTTATCGTCCATTTCTTACTGCGGCGGGAAATCTCTAGTTTCTCTACACAGGAATCCCGCCAGTATTTTCCCAAAGCCATGCCATAACCTGACATAAAACTGCTAAAATCGGCTTTTCCCATCCGAACCTCCACTCCCAGCCTAACTCAGGCGGTCAATACTGCGCAATCCCTTGATAGCGGATAACTCCTGCATCACTTCCTCAATAGATAAATTAGATGGCAATTGCAGTAACAATTCGATCTCCAAGCCGTCACCTTCATCTATCCGGCTTAATTGAATATTTTTTATCAAGACGCAAAGTTCACCTAGGATTGAACCTATGGTACCCACTTGCCCCGGCCGGTCATCTACTATCATAACCAAACTCTTGAAATCACGCATACCCGTAATCTTCTCTTCTAATCTGACAAAATAAATCAATACAAATAAAATCAAGGCAGTGGTAGCCACCGCCGGTATGTACAGACCGGCTCCAATCGCCAGTCCTACACAGGCTACAGCCCATAAGCCGGCAGCAGTAGTTAGTCCGCGTACCGTAGCCCCTTCCCGGATGATAGTCCCTGCACCTAGAAAACCTATTCCACTTACTACCTGGGCGGCGATACGTCCCGGATCGGCGTTTACCGTATGGTAATATTGCAGGTAAATATCAATGGAAACAATCATAGCTAGGGCCGAACCTACGCTAACTAAAATATAAGTCCTGAGCCCGGCAGGCCGGTTCCGGCTTTCCCTTTCCAAACCTATCAGGGCTCCGAGAATACTAGCCAAAGCTAGTTTGAAGACTATTTCAAAGATTTCCATATTGCCACTCCCCGCAGTTGCAACTTAGTTGTTAACTTGTTGAGGATTCAGACATCTCCTTTAGCACTAGACCCACTCTATTTATTACCGCTTCCCAGGGTACCATTTCCGCTTCTTTTTCGCTTCTTCTTTTGAGTTCCACCTGTTTTTCCTTTAAAGACCGCGGGCCGATGGTAATTCTAAGAGGAATTCCTATGAGATCAGCGTCTTTAAATTTTACGCCGGCCCTTTCGTCCCGATCATCTATAATTGTTTCCCACCCCTGATTCTTACACCCCTCATAAAGTGCCCAGGCAGCCTGCATCTGCTCTTTATTCTTGCTATTTATCGGAACGATAATAACTTCGAAGGGAGTAATGGGAAAAGGCCAAACAATACCATTTTCATCGGCATTCTGCTCCACCGCCGCCGCCATAGTCCGGGAGACACCGATTCCATAACAACCCATAACCATAGGGCGTTCCTTTCCTTCCTGGTCCAAATAATTGGCCTCTAAGGCTTCGGAATACTTGGTGCCTAGTTTAAAAATATGCCCGACTTCAATCCCTCGCATAGTGTATAGGGGAGCCGAACAAAGCGGACAGTTATCACCCGCTACCGCATTGCGGATGTCATTTATGGCGGTCGGGGTAAAGTCTCTTCCTAAATTTACATTGATAAAATGGTAATCATCTTCATTACTTCCACAGGCAATGTTCTTCATTTGGCTTACTTCTAGGTCTATATAGGTTTTCAAAGGCAGCCCAACCGGACCTAAGGAGCCAAAACCGGCATTGCAAAGCTGTTTAACGGTAGCCTCATCAGCCATGAATAACTGGTTGCAACCCAGTACATTTTTCAGTTTGATTTCATTTAATTCCCGATCACCTCTGACTACAGCAGCCACGACCTCCTCGTCAGCATAGTATATGAGGGTCTTCACCTGTTTTTCCCGGGGAATATGCATATAATCAACTATATCCTGTATAGTCCTTTGTCCCGGGGTATATACCTTTTCTAATTCCAATTCTTCTTCCGTAATCTCTATTTCCGCAAGGGTGCAAATCGCCTTTTCTGTATTTGCGCCATAATCACAGTTCTTACAATATACTATCTCCGCCTCACCATTTTCTGCCAGGACCATAAATTCATGGCTTTCATTCCCGCCGATAGCCCCGCTATCCGCCTCCACTATCCGGTATTGCAGCTTTAACCTTTGGAAAATCCGATTATAGGCCTCGTACATTTTATGATAGGAGATGTTCAGGCCCGCATCATCAGTATCAAAAGAGTAAAGGTCTTTCATGATAAATTCGCGCCCGCGCATTAAACCAAAGCGGGGCCGTATTTCGTCCCGGTATTTATTCTGTATCTGGTAAAGCAGTACAGGCAGCTGGCGGTAGGAGTGAACATCCGCATCTACCAAGGTTGTAATTATCTCTTCATGAGTTGGTCCCAAGGCATAATTACGGCTATGCCGGTCCTTTAAGCGAAACATCTCCTCGCCGTATACCTCCCAGCGACCGGATTTCATCCATAATTCCGCTGGTTGGACTATGGGAAGTATCACCTCTTGACCCCCGGCTCTATCCATTTCTTCCCGAACTATATTCGCTATTTTTTTAAGAACCCTACTAGCCAGAGGCAAATAGCTATAAATACCCGCCGTAGTTTTTCTAATAAACCCGGCACGCAATAACAACTGATGGCTGAGGATTTCCGCCTCGCTAGGTATCTCGCGCAACGTGGGAAAGAATAATTCCGAAGCCTTCACTTAAACTATACCCCCTTGCTTTTTACTGCTTTCCTCTATTTCCTGTAAAAGAACATTGATTAATTCGCTCTCCGGTACTTTCTTGATTATCTCACCGTTTCTGAATAATAAACCAAATCCCCTACCTCCGGCTATCCCGAAATCAGCCTCTCTGGCTTCCCCGGGGCCATTGACTACGCAGCCCATAACCGCCACCTTCAAACCCTGCGGGTAATGGCGGATTCTCCTGTCCAGTTCTTCGGCAGTGGCTATTAAATCTATTTCGCAGCGTCCACAGCTGGGGCAAGAAATTAGTTCTATACCCCGCCGGCGCAAACCCAGACTACGTAGGATTTCGTAAGCTGCCCATACTTCTTCCACCGGGTCTGCGGTCAAGGATACCCTTACGGTATCTCCGATCCCCTCGTATAGAAGCATCCCTATTCCCAAAGCCGATTTGATTAGGGCACGATCCTTGGTACCGGCTTCTGTAATGCCTACGTGCAAGGGATAATCGACCTGTGCCGCCAGCAGGCGATAGGCTTCCACTGTCAGCAACACCGAGGAAGCTTTCAAGGATATCTTTATTTCCCTAAAATCCATATCCTCCAAAAGCTTAACATGCTCTAGGGCGCTTTCCACCATAGCCTGGGCCGATATCCCGCCGAATCTTTCTAATATCTTTTTTTCTAAAGAACCGGCATTAACCCCGATTCTTATAGGCGTTTTTCTCTCCTTACAGGCCTGCACTACTTCGCGCAGTTTGTTTTTGTCCCCGATATTGCCCGGGTTTATCCGCAAGCCGTCGGCACCGGCTGCTAGGCTTTTTAAGGCCAGGCGATGATCGAAATGGATATCGGCTATCAGGGGAATGTTTATCTTTTCTTTTATAAAGGTCAAAGCCCGGGCGGCTTCTTCATCCACTACCGCCACCCTTATCAATTCACAACCTGCGCTCTCCATTTGCAGAATCTGTCTAACCGTACTTGCGATATCACGGGTATCGCAGCTAGTCATGGATTGCACCACCACCGGGTGTCCCCCTCCGATGGGGACTTGTCCCACTTTAATAACCCTACTTTTGCGTTCCATAATCTCTAACCTCTAATCCATCGTACAATATCGTTAAAAGTCACTACTAGCATCAAAGCGATTAAGAAAAGGAAGCCTATCCAATTAATAAAACCTTCCTTTTCCGGGTCTAAAGGTTTCTTGCGCACAGCCTCCACTAAAGCCAAAACAATTTTACTTCCATCCAGGGCGGGGATAGGCAAAAGATTCATTATCCCTAGGTTAATACTCAGGAAAGCGGTAAAGTTAAGCAAAAATATAGTACCCGCCTGGGCAAATTCACCGACTAAGCGGGTTATCCCTACCGGGCCAGCTAAATCCCCCATCGTGGCACCACCGCTAAATATTATACCTAAAGCAGAAAAGAGCAGCAGGGTCAACTCATAGGTTTGTTTTAATCCCAATTCCAGGGATTTTATAATCCCCTGTTTCTCGTAAACCACCTGGTTAAGTACCCCTATGCCTATATTACCGGAAGAATCCAACTTGGCCGGAATAACCTCCAGATTAATCTGCTGTCCTTTTCGCTCTAATTGCAACTCCAGGGGCCGGGCATTGTTTTTAGAAGTCTGCCGGTTGAAATCAGCCCAGCTGCCAATCTTTGTGCCATTAACGGCAACAATCCTGTCACCGGCCTCGATGCCGGCTAATTCCGCCGGTTTCCCTTGGATTACCGTTCCGATTATCGGTTCGTCAGAGCTTCGGGGAAGGCCAATCACACTGTAGCTGAAAACGAAAATCAACAAAGCCAGGACAAAATTCATAAAAGGGCCCGCGAAGGAAACGCGAATCTTTTCTAATGGGGTCCTATTGCTAAAACTATCGGGGTGGTCCGGATCACCGGGCTCTTCCCCGGCCATACGCACAAAGCCACCCAAGGGAATCAACCTCAGGGAATATACTACATCATCCCTTTTCCAGGAGAATACCTTGGGCCCGAAACCTATAGAAAACTCATAAACCGGGATACCAATCCGCCGGGCGGTAATAAAATGTCCCCATTCGTGCACAAGAATAAGTAGTGCAATAATCAATAGGGTTATCAAAACAGTGTTCATGCCAACCTCCTAACAAAAGGGGACGGTTTTTTTGTGTCCCCGCAATTGTCCCTATCGTTTTTTTAACCTAATTCTAGTATCCGGCAGCCGATGTCTGACATCCGACCGATTACAACTATGCTATATCAACTCTTCACAGCAAGCCCGCGCCCAGGCATCGGCAGCCAATATGCTATCAAGATCAGGCTGCTTTACTATAGTGTGCATTTCCATAATCTTTTCAACCAAAACCGAAATACGTAAAAAATCAATCCTGCCCTGCAGGAAAGCATTTACCGCTATTTCATTAGCCGCATTCATAACTGCCGGCATAGTCCCTCCCGCCTTCCCCGCTTCATAAGCCAAAGCCAAAGCCGGGAATGCCTCGGTATCCGGGCTGCCGAAATGAATGGCTCCAAGGGTTCTAAAATCCAGTCTTTCCACCGGGGATTCAAGTCGCGCCGGGTAGGTCAAGGCGTATTGTATCGGTATCCTCATATCAGGCCTTCCCAGATGAGCCAGAAAGGCCCCATCCTGCAACTCCACCATAGAATGGATAATGCTTTCAGCCTGAAGCAGGACCTCAATTTCATTATACCCTACCCCAAACAGATGATGTGCTTCTATAACCTCCAACCCCTTATTCATCAAGGTAGCGGAATCTATGGTTATCTTGTCTCCCATAGACCAATTAGGATGCTGTAGAGCCATCTTTAAATCGACTTTTTCTAGCTCTCCCCGGCTATAACCCCGAAACGGCCCTCCGGAAGCGGTAAGCCAGATACGATGCAGATTCCGGGATTCGCCTGCCAGACATTGGAATATAGCCGAATGCTCGCTATCCACCGGGATTAACAAAGCCCCCTGCTGTTTAGCTTCTTGCATAACAATATCTCCGGCGGCTACCAGAGTTTCCTTGTTAGCCAAAGCTACCCTTTTCCCTGCCTTAATTGCGGCTAGGGTAGGCAAAATGCCGATTGCTCCGCTCAAGGCTACTAACACTATGTCCGCTTCCGGTAAACCGGCTAATTCGCATAGGCCCTCAATTCCGGAGCAGATTCTTTTAACCCCACTGCCGCTAAGTTCCCCGAGCCTATTCACACATCCTTTATCAGCCAGAGAAATGCATTGCGGCGAGAATAATTCTATCTGTTTCAAAAAAATCTCTACCTCATCTTTAGCGGCTAACCCCCAAACCTCAAATGCATCAGAATGCATGCGGATTACATCCAGCGCTTGTCTGCCGATGGAGCCGGTAGAGCCGAGAATGACCACCTTGACCTTTTTCTTTGTCATTTTATTTTTTCCTCCAATTAAGACTATCAAACAAACCTGCCCGGTAACCGGCAATCAAAATAACCAGCAGGATGGGGCCCATTATCATCCCACCGATTCCGCCCAATTGCAAGCCGGCATAAAGCGATATCAAAGTAGCTAGGGGATGCAGGCCGATACTATCTCCGACTATCTTAGGCTCGAGGAATTGCCTTACCACCGAAATCAAGAGATAAATAACCAGGAGGCCGATTCCCATATGCAAATCTCCCGCCACAAAGTGCCAGATAAACCAAGGGATAAAAACTGCACCTGGCCCCAGAACCGGCAAAATATCCAGCAAACCCACGATTATACCGATAGTAATAACATAATCGACCCCTAGAACCCGCAAGGCAACCATAGTAACGATAGTGGTAACTGTTATCAGTATGCCATAGGCTTTAACAAAGCCGACCAGGACCCGGAATAATTCTGCAAATACCTCCCGGGTCTTAGAGCGGGCATTGCCGGGAATCCATTGCATAACAAAGCTTCTAATCAAGGCCCGATCTTTGATGATAAAGAAGGTAGCAACGGTAGCTATCATTAAAAATATCAATATGCCTGGCAGCATAGATAGACCCCGTATCAGACCATTGATGCTTCTTTCCATCAAACTGCTGGCAAGTTTCATACCGTTTTCCAGGTTTTGCTGCAGGGCGTTTTGCACCTGAGGGGAAAGATTAAGGCTCAAATAGAAAAGCTTCAAATCACCGATAGCCTCCATAAAATTAGCTGTGATTTGATCAGAGTAATATAGAACCTGGGGATAAAGCCGGGACATATCGTTTATTATCCGGGAAACCAGCAACGATAGCAGGGAGATAAATCCCCCCACAACTAGAATTAGACTGATTACAACCGACCACACCCTATTCAGGCGAGCTTTCTTTTCAAAAAAATTGACTACCGGTTCAATGATTACCGCTAGCAAAATGGCGAAAATGAAAGGCAAAAATAGAACCGGAAGATGGGCCAGTATCTTTCCCGCTAAGGGGAAAACGTATTGGAACAATAGATAGATGGCCAGCAAAACCATCAGCACAATAGCTGTCTTGCTTAATGTCTTCAGGTATTTTTGTAATTCCGGGTCCAATCTTCCGCCTCCTTCAAAAAGGATAGTAAAGGGTGAGGGGTATCCTTGCAGCCGAATTTATCCCCAAAAATAAAAGAAATAATAAACGGCCGGGACTACTAGCAGAAAAGCATCAAAACGATCCAAGACACCACCGTGGCCGGGAATAACCTTCCCGGTATCCTTAACCTCAGCGTATCTTTTGACAGCAGAAATAAACAAATCGCCGCCTTGTGCCAGGATACCCGCTGTAATACCTAATAGTACTGCCCAGCTAATTCCCATTTGCCCCCGGTCAAATATCCCGAAATATATTAGGGAAACCAACACTGACATTAATAAGGCGCCAACTGCCCCTTCCCAAGTCTTCCCAGGACTAAGCAAGGGTGCCATTCTGTTTTTGCCCCAAATGGAGCCGAAAAGGTAACCACCTATATCACTCGCCCAAGTCAGAAGAAAGGCTAGAAGTATTATTAAAAACGGCTGGGGAAGATCGGCAATGCGGATAGCATAAGACAACAAAAAACCGATATAGGCAGAACCCAAAAGAGACCCCGCCAGGTCTAGCGGGGTAAACCGCGGATAACCCCATACAAAATACAATAGGGTCAAAGCTAGCCAGAGATAAATCCCAGGCAATACAGCAGAGGGATAAACGGCTGTTAATAACAAGAACAAAAGCAAAGAATAGCCGGGCAATTTAAGCGGTTTAAGCCCTTGCTTTGCAAGCATGCGGTAAAATTCGAAAAGTCCCGCAATTGCTAGTAAAATGAATAATCCCTTCCAGCACCAGCCTCCTCGGTATAGAATTATTAGCAGCAAAGGAACTCCGATAAGCGACGTTATCAGTCTGATTCTAAACATTCTCCTCCCCCGGCTTCTCTCTATTTAATCCGCCAAAACGCCTTTCCCGGTGTTGGTAATCCCAAATGGCCTGCATAAGGTGTTCCCGAGAAAAATCCGGCCATAGGCATTCGGTTACCCAAAGTTCCGTATAGGCAATCTGCCACAGCAAGAAATTGCTTATTCGCATTTCCCCCGCAGTTCTTATTAACAGATCCGGGTCCGGCATCCCGGCAGTAGTTAAAAAGGCGGTGAATCTTTCCTCATCTATTTCTTCCAGACTAAATTCTCCATTTTGTAAACCGCTAGCCAGCTTCTTCACCGCGGCAATGATTTCAGCCCGAGAGCCATAGTTCAGGGCAATATTAAATCCCAGACCCTGATTATTCCGGGTAATCTGCAAAGCTTCCGCTATTTCCTGCCGGCATTGATGGGGCAGCGAATTATAATCCCCTAATACATTTATACGAACCGCATTGTTATGTAATTCTTCTAATTCCCGATGAAGATATTCCACCAAAAGTCTCATTAGATAATTAACTTCCTGCAAAGGCCTTTTCCAGTTTTCCGTAGAAAAAGCGTAAACAGTCAGTACAGATACTCCGATATCCGAGCAAGCCCGCACCACCTCTTTCAAAGAGTTCATACCCGCTCGATGGCCCATAGTCCTGGGCAAAAGCCGTTTATTGGCCCAGCGCCCATTGCCGTCCATAATTATGGCTATATGCTGCGGCAAATTATTCCTGTCTATAAGGCCTTCCAGTTTGTTTTTACTATTTACAGCCATCCCCGCCATCCCTTTTCACCTTAAACCAAAAACCCCCGTTAGGGGGCATTGCATGCTAGTAATATTATAACCGTAGGGCAGATAAATAGGGAAGAAATTGAAAGAAAATATTAGACCTCCATTATTTCTTTTTCTTTCCCCTGTAAAATGGCGTCTATTTCTTTGATATGCCGATCCGTTTCCTTCTGGATATCATCCATGCCTTTTTTATTTTCATCTTCCGAAATCAGCTTTTCCTTTTCGCTATTTTTCAGCAAATCGTTAGCATCCCGCCGAACATTCCTAACCGCTACCCGAGCTTCTTCCGCCCGTTTCCTAAGCACCTTAACTAATTCTTTTCTTCTTTCTTCGGTCAACTGTGGTATAGCCAGCCTTATTACATTGCCGTCATTAGAGGGGTTAATCCCCAAATCGGATTTCAAAATAGCCTTTTCAATAGCTGCAATAGTAGTCTTATCCCAAGGCTGTATTACCAGTAGGCGTGCTTCGGGCACAGTAATGTTAGCCAATTGATTGATGGGGGTTGATTGTCCATAATAATCGAGCACAATCCTATCCAGCATAGCCGGGTTGGCCCGGCCAGCCCTTAACGATGCCAGGTCTTTCCTAAAATGTTCGATGGCCTTTTTCATTCTATCTTCCGTGTCACTCAAAATATCCTTAATCACTTTATTACCTCCCTATATAGGTTCCCAGATCATCGCCCATTACCGCCTTTAGTATATTGCCCTCTTGGGTTAAACCAAAAACAATTATGGGAATGCCGTTATCCATACAAAGAGATGCGGCCGTAGAATCCATAACCCCCAAGCCCCGGCTTAGAATATCTATGTAATCAAGACGGTCAAACTTCTGGGCTGCAGGATTCTTAAGCGGGTCCGCATCATAGACCCCATCCACCTTTTTGGCCATAAGGATTACTTCCGCTTCAATTTCGGCAGAGCGTAGAGCCGCAGCCGTATCCGTGGAGAAATAAGGATTACCGGTTCCGGCAGCGAAGATAGCCACCCGCCCCTTTTCTAGATGGCGAATAGCCCGACGGCGGATATAGGGCTCGCAGACCTCCTTCATTTCGATAGCTGACATCACCCTAGTGTCCATGCCTTCCTGTTCCAGAGCATCTTGCAATGCCAAAGCGTTTATTAATGTAGCCAGCATCCCCATATAATCCGCTGTAGCCCGGTCCATCCCTTTAGCACTTCCGGCTACACCCCGCCAAATGTTACCGCCCCCAACAACTATAGCAACTTGCACCCCTAGCTGTACTACTTCCACCACCTGCCGGGCGATGGATTTCAGTACCTTGTTATCGATACCGTAAGCCTTATCCCCCGCCAGTGCTTCCCCGCTTAATTTTAGTACCACCCTTTTATATTTGGGCTTTTGCATATACCGATTACCTCCCGGGATATTCCTGCTTGCAATATTTAAGTATCTTCAAATCCGTCCACCTACATTGCTGCCTTAGCATCAACTGAAGCCATATTTCGCCCTTTTAAGGCCATACAAAAAGGAGGTTTTAAAGTATTATCAGATACTTTTGCCGACTCTTATTTTAATTGGGATAAAACTTCGCTGGCGAAGTCACAGCTTTCTTTCTCTATTCCCTCACCCACCTCATACCGGGCAAATCTTCTTATAGCTATATTCTCTCCCATCCGAGCTATGTTTTCATTTATCAATTCTTGCACGGTCTTATCGAGTTCCTTTATAAAGGATTGTTCCAGCAAACAATGCTCTTTATAATACTTCTCGACGCGTCCTTCTACCATTTTTTCTACAACCTTTTCCGGTTTCCCCTCTTCGAGGGCTTGGGCCTTCAATACTTCTTTTTCCCGGTTAATAATATCCGCGGGTACACTTTCGCGGTTCAAGTATTCCGGGTTAGAAGCCGCTATCTGCATGGCAATATCATAAGCTAGCTGTTTAAAATCGCTGGTTTTAGCCACGAAATCCGTCTCACAGTTTACTTCCACCAGAACTCCTATCCGCCCCCCGGCATGTATATAGGAAGTCACTATTCCTTCACTGGCTACCCTGCCGGCCTTTTTAGCAGCTTTGGCCAGTCCTTTAGTTCTCAACTCATCAATGGCCTTTTCTATATCGCCTTCGGTTTCAACCAGGGCCCTTTTACAATCCATCATACCGGCACCGGTTCGTTCCCGAAGTTCCTTTACCATTTCTGCCGTTACCATATTTTTACCTCCTTAATTTAGTTAACTATATCCTGACTAGTATGGAAAGGTGAGGCGTGAGGGGTGAGGAGTGAGGGGTATTGGTAATTACCCGCTATTCCTTACCGTCCAAGAGCCTCCAAACTCCCTTTTCATCGTTGTTTGCGACCTCGGGTCATGGGAGTTAGTATGAAAAGGTGAGGC
>CAYRCG010000033.1:0-16929 GCA_964422685.1 uncultured Syntrophomonas sp.
CCTGTCACTCGCCCCCTTTCGCCTGCTCGGCTTCGCTGGGTGTTGCAGCCATGCTCCGCCAATCGCTCGCTGGTATATTCATATCGCGCCGCCCCGCGTCATTCCGAGCCTGGCGAGGAATCTTCCAAGTTTGCCTAAGCTAAGGCGTCCTTTAGACTACTAAACCAGCCCCGAAGAATAGCAAAAAGGCGAGCCAATATTTCACTATCCTTGCTTTTGTTTTTTACCTCATTCCAGGTTCTTTCCAAACCGCCCAATTGCTCATTCAGGCGGCTTATATTCAGGTTCAGGGAATTTAGCTTTTGCATGAGTGTCAGCATCTGATCGATATCATTCGCCGAAATATTTATGTTAAGATCGGCACTAACCTCGAGGATTATTTTCTTAATTTCCTCGGGGTCGGAAATATTCTTCTCCACCACCTGTCTCTTAACCTCGTAAACTAGCTTTTCCGCTTTATTGCGGCCTATTTTTCTAGCCAGCTTACTGGTTTCAGCTATCTCCTCATGGGCGGTCTCCTTAGCCTTTTCATCTAGTTTTTCCCCTTGGGCTGTTTCAAAAGCTTTTATTACCCCGGTTAAGGCTGCTGTCCCCGAAACTGCAAAAGGGGCCGATACAATTACCCGGGCGTTTTCTATACCGGCCGTAGACAGGGCATTAGCATACATAAAAGGTGTTATAGCCGTAATATTTCGGGTTTCTACTTCTATCCCCCGGCTTTTTTCTAGAATCTCGCAATACACCGATGAAATAGCCCGACTGCCGATAAGTTCGTCATCTATCAGCCCTTGTAAATAGGCCCTTTCTTCCTGATTACTGACACTTATATATTGGGTATCCCGCTCCCGATTATTTTGCCAGCTAGCGAAATAGGCCATCAGTTCCCGTTTTTGCTTATCGGTCAGATCCTCACCGAAACTTATTACTATTTTGGCCCTTTCTGCTTTTAGTACCGTGCGGCTGCTATCTTGGCGAAGAAAATAACCGCTAGTAATAAGCAGGGCAGAAACCACTAGTATAATAATCCCTTTATGGCGCATTTTAATACCTCCTGCTGGTTTTTACTATTTTTGCACCTTCAGGAGATAATTATGCGCAACGGGCGGTCAAAAGGCAGCGAGCAACCTCAGCTTTCAAATTAACGCTTTATCAAGACTACAGCATGGGCGGATATCCCTTCCTGGCGACCTGCAAAACCTAATCCTTCTGAAGTCGTGGCCTTTACGTTCACCTGCCCCGCTTCGACCCCCAAGCAACAAGCGATATTCTGCCGCATCTGTTCTATATAGGGTGCTAAACGGGGTTCTTGCGCCACTATCGTACTATCGAGATTAACTACTTCCCAGCCAAGATCCCGCAAAATATCTGCTACTGCTTGTAGTAGCAACAGGCTGCTTATATCTCGGTATTTTTCATCGCTATCGGGAAAATGCCTGCCTATATCCCCTAAGGCAGCTGCCCCTAATAGAGCATCGGCGATAGCATGAAGCAGAACATCCGCATCCGAATGTCCTAGAAGACCTTTAGCATGGGGTATTTCTACCCCCCCTAAAACCAGTCGTCTGCCTGCTTGCAGGCGATGCACATCATAACCATACCCAACCCTCAAAACCTTACTCCTTCCCTGTAGTTTCCAGAATAGTCCGGGCTATGACTAGATCCTCTGGGGTCGTTATTTTCAGGTTGTTATAATCCCCCGGTACCACTTTAACCCGACCGATGTATTTCTCATAAAGGGAGGCGTCATCGGTTGCGTTTATACCCTGCTCCCGTGCATATTCGTAAGACTTGTAAAGCTCACCATAGCGGAATATCTGCGGTGTCTGAATAGCAAATATAGCAGCCCTATCCAAGGTTTGCCGCACGAAGTTATCCTTATCCACTTTTTTCAAAGTATCCCGGACCGCCACGGCAGGTATGGCCGCCCCCCATCGGACAGCTGCCTCCAGTATCCTCATAACCAATTCAACGGTTACAAAAGGCCGCGCACCATCGTGAACGGCCACATAATCTGTATCTTTATCTAACTCATTTAGTCCTAACCAGATAGAATCTTGTCTTTCCAACCCCCCCGCTATCACCCGGCTTACCTTTTTGTAACCACAGGCTTTTACCACTGCTTTTTCGCAGTATTCTATCTCTGGTTCTTTAGCTACAATTATGATATCCTTCACTATTTCCATCTTTTCGAAAGTATCTAACGAATAGGTTAGAAGAGGACGCGTTCCTAGCTGAATATACTGCTTGTTAGTCTTACTTCCCATCCTGCTGCCGCTCCCCGCAGCCGCTATAACAACCCGAAGGTTGTTAACCATATAAATTCACCTCTTGTATCCCTTTGTAATTATCCGTGACCAATTCCTTTTCTTCTTTGACTTTGCGGGTAAATATCATCCTGCCGGCTGCCGTTTGAAATACGCTGGTTACAACCACATCTATATCATTGCCAATCTCATCATGGGCTTGCTCCACCACCACCATAGTACCATCCTCCAAATAACCGATTCCTTGACCCGCTTCCTTTCCTTCCCTGACGATACCGGTATGCATGGTTTCCCCCGGGTAAACCATTATCTTAACCGCGTTGGTCAATTCGTTGATGTTTAATACCTTAATCCCCTGTAATTCAGCCACTTTGTTAAGATTGTAATCATTAGTGATGATACTGGCACCGAATAGTTTGCACAAACGCAACAGTTTGGCATCGACTTCCTTTTCCTCCAAAATATCTTCTTCTATTATATCAATATTTATCTGCGGATGCTTCTGCATTTTCCCTAAAAGTTCTAAGCCCCTTCTACCTTTATTACGTCGTATATTGTCAGAAGAATCAGCTATATGCTGTAATTCTTCGATAACAAAATTCGGCACCAACAAGGAACCATCTAAAAAGTTGCTAAGACATACATCATAAATCCGGCCATCTATAATCGCGCTGGTATCCAAAACCTTTAAGCTAGAGGCAATAGGGGCATCCATGTTTTTATAGGACCGGCTTAATAGAGCTAGCAGCTCGTGACTCCGCGAAGCCCCTATCCTGAGTCCTATAATACTGCTCACAGTGAAGATTGCCAGGGCTAAATAGTTCCCAACTCCACCTATCCGGGATAGCGGATAACTGCTGAGCGTCCCCAGCATTACACCTACAATTAAACCACCGATCCCACCCAATAATACATCGATCGAAGTCATTTCAACAGACTTCCTTACACGGGAATAAAACCGGGAAAAACAATTCAGCATCTTGCAGGAAAATAGATAGAATAAAAGAAAGGCCCCTATCCCCAAAGCAATCTGTCCGCCTCTGCCGGGATGCAAAAATCTACCGGCTGAACTAGCTAAGCCGATTCCAAAGATCATGCCTAGGACCAGCAAGGCTTTAGAAACAGATAATTTATTACGCATAATAATCAACCTCCGCATAATTATTCTTCTAATTATTCTTCTATCGGAGGTGCCTAATTATACCATATCTGTTGATTTATTTGTAAAACGGGAAATTGCGCTAAGATTCTTTACCCTTGCAGGCATATACGAGTGAATTCGCTGTGAAAACCTATTTTGTTGCGGCTTTATCCCGCAAGGCTTTATTGACAAACCAGCAAATTAAGGGCTATAATTTTATCAAATCACGGCGAAAAGGGGGCAAGTCTCTTTATGAAGGACTTGATATGTGATGAGTTCCAAAATGTTGTAGCCGACCTTTTGATTAGACATCGCAGCATTTTAGACATCCTTTCCAAGCTTTCTGAATCAACCTGCCGGGTTAACCGGGCGGTTACAAAATCTGTTACAGATTGTGGATGCCTTTCAATCCTTGCCGAGAAACTGCAGATCCCAGATCACATCAATACCTTCGAGGAACTCAGAAATTATCTTGATAATCATTTACACGGACAACTTTGTAGCAACTGTGAAGAGATTGTCCTCAACGAAATGGGCAAAATGCTTTTCTATACCGCAGCTTTATGTAACACGTTGGATATCAGCCTTTATGATGTCTTTATCAAGGAGTACAAAAAAGCTTCCACCCTAGGGGTATTTAATATGACATGATTTAGCGGAATAATCGCTTGAGGCGGGAGCAATTGCACCCGCCTTCACTTTCGTTTGCCTAAATATAATAATTCCCGCCGGGAATCCGTCAATCTGTCTGCTTCCGTCTCCGTCCCGCTATAGCATATACTCCAAAAGCAATTGTTCTTGCATACGTTTTAGCCCATTTTTGATAGAACGAGCTCTAACTTCTCCAATGCCTTCAACATCATCTAATTCTTCGATACTAGCCCGCAAAACATTGCTCAGCAGTCCGAATCTTTCGACCAGGTTATCAATTATGGATAAAGGTATTCGGGGCAGCTTATGCAGCATTCTATAGCCTTGGGGGGAAACCTGCTGTTCCAAGTGACTGCTGCTGGTGCCCATGGACAGTATTCGGGCGATGAATAAGGAGTCAGTGACATCTTCCTGAAAGGCCCGCCGCATATTGCCCAATAGCTCTTGCGGCATCTTACTGCCACCGCTAGAATAATCCTGGATAATGAATAAGGCCTCCTCCTCAACCGAAGCCATCATTTCATCGAGTTGCATCCTCACTAACCGACCTTCACTTCCCAGTTCAACAATGTGGTTTTCAATTTCTTCGGCTATATCCAAGACCTTCAAACTGCGCCAGATAACCTTGCAGACATCGGAGATAGTGACCATATCCTCGAATTCTAACCCGCCCAGGCGTTGTAGTTCACGGGCATACACATTGCGGTATTTTTCCAGGGTCTGTAATGCCTGGTTGGCCTTAACCAATATGGAGGGCAGGTCCCGCAAACGGAATACTATATTGCCTTGATATAAGGTTACTACTTTACGTCGCTGGGATATAGCCACCACCATTTGCCCGGTTTGCCTGGCAACCCTCTCTGCGGTGCGGTGTCTAATCCCGGTTTCATTAGAATGGATTTCCGGGTCGGGGGCCAGTTGGGTATTAGCTGTTATGATTCTGGAAGCGTCATTATTGGTAATAATTGCTCCGTCCATTTTGGCTAGTTCATATAGCCGGGAGGGCGTGAATTCGCAGTCGATATGAAATCCGCCGCTGACTAGTTTCATTAAATCAGGCGAATCCCCTACTACGATAAGCCCACCGGTATCGGCTTGCAATATGTTTTCTACTCCTAAGCGAAATACCGTACCCGGCGCCAGCATCTGGAGATATTTTTTAAAAGTTCCTTTATATATCTCTTCCAACTGCTCTATCCCTCCAACACTATATCTATAAAACGGTCCAGGCTTCCTGCCTCTATGATCTCTATATTTTGGGCGGGCAAAGATGTCCTGCCTAGGGCGGGGATAATAACTCTTTTATAGCCCATTCTCTCTATTTCCTTCAGGCGTAAATCCAGGAAAGATACCGGTCTGATCTGTCCGTTAAGGCTAATCTCGCCGATAAAAACACTATCCATCGCCAAGGGTTTTTCCAGGTAGCTCGATAAAACCGCAGCCGCTATTCCCAAATCCACAGAAGGGTCTTTCAGAAAAACCCCGCCGGGCACCTTAAGATATACATCGCAGCTTGATAGTTTATAGCCCCTCCTTTTTTCTAGAACCGCGGTTATCAACGATAGACGGTTTTGATCTATTCCCGAGACCATCCGTCGCGGGTAACCGGCCCCCGACGAAGAAACTAGGGCCTGTATTTCAATTAGTAAAGGCCTGCTTCCTTCCACACTAGCCACCACTGCAGTTCCGCTAGAAGGCTCTGGGCTTGAACTTAAAAAAACGGAGGATGGATCCGGCACCTCCATTAAGCCCAAGCTGCTCATTTCCATGAGTGCTATTTCATCAGTGGCTCCATAACGATTCTTGGCAGCGCGCAAAAGTCGGAAAAAGAAGTTCTTTTCCCCTTCAAAGTATATAACTACATCTACTATATGCTCTAAAACCTTGGGTCCGGCCAAAGAACCATCTTTGGTCACATGTCCCACTAAAAATACCGCCTTATCCAGCTTCTTGGCAATATTCATTATGGCGGCAGTGCTTTCTTTTAATTGGGATATGCTTCCGGGAAGGGACGATAATTGCGAAGTATAAACCGTTTGTATAGAATCGATAATGATTAAGTCCGGGTCTAAATCATCTATGTAGGTGTGGAGGAAATCGATATCCTGCTCATTGAGCAGAAATATCGCATCGCTGTTAATTCCTAAACGACCGGCCCTTACACGGATCTGTTGCAGGGATTCCTCCCCGGATAGGTATAGCACTTTTTTCCCGGCGGAGGCTGTCAGTCCGGCTACCTGTAATAGCAAGGTTGATTTGCCTATACCCGGGTCTCCCCCCAATAAAATCAATGAACCGGGAACGATGCCGCCTCCCAGAACTCGGTCAAATTCTGCCAAGCCACTACTAAATCTGGGGCTGTCTTCCTCCGAAAGCTGGTTTAAAGGGATAGCGGCAACTCGCCCCGCGGTATCCCGCAAGGGCTTGTTGCCTACACTTTCCTCCACCAAGCTATTCCAAGCCGAACAGCCGGGGCATTTACCTAACCATTTGGCAGTCACATAACCGCATTGGTGGCATACGAATCTGCTGATGATCTTTCCCATAATTCCTCCCTTAGAAGAATTATATTATATATCGTGTTGCTTCGGCAAAAATTGTTTAAGCAATGATGAAGATCATCCCGCCATCTTTTCCGCTATGATTTGACCATCCCTGACATCTACTAAAATCCGATCTCCGGGCAACAGATTCTTCTTCAATATCTCTTCGGAAATGCTGTCCTCAACTAATTTCTGTATAGCCCTTTTCAAAGGTCGAGCCCCAAAAGCCGGATCATAGCCCTCCTTCAATATCATTTTCTTAGCCGCGGGGGTTATTTCCATATCATAGCCGTTTTCCGCAACCCTTTTTTCCAGCTCTGCCAAGAGCAGGTCAACAATCTCTTTCAATTCTTGTTCATCGAGATTCTGAAAAACAATAATTTCGTCGATGCGGTTCATGAATTCCGGTTTAAAGGTATGCTTTAACTGCTCCATGACCCTTTCTTTCATCTGACTATAATCATGCGCCTCATCAATAGCCCTGGTAAAGCCAACCTTTTTACTGCTCCGAATAGAATCGGCCCCGACATTGGAAGTCATAATAAGCACGGTGTTTCTAAAATCTACGGTCCGTCCTTGTCCATCGGTAAGGCGGCCATCCTCCATAACCTGCAATAATATATTAAATATATCGGGATGAGCCTTTTCTATTTCGTCCAAAAGGATAACTGAATAAGGCTTTCTCCTTACCTTTTCGGTTAATTGTCCCCCTTCATCATAGCCCACATATCCGGGGGGAGAACCGATCATCCTGGATACGGCATGCTTTTCCATATATTCGGACATGTCCAGCCTGATTATGGCATCTTCGTTACCAAACATAGCCTCTGCTAGGCTGCGTGCCAGCTCGGTCTTTCCTACCCCGGTAGGACCTAAAAACACAAAGGAGCCAATAGGCCGCTTGGGGTTCTTCAGCCCGGCCCTAGCCCGCCTTACCGCGCGTGATACTGCTTTGACTGCCTCCGCCTGGCCGACCACCCTTTGGTGCAGAACCTCTTCCATCCTGACCAGGCGGTCACTTTCCGCTTCCGCAAGTTTATTTACCGGAATGCCGGTCCAGCTAGATACTACTGCCGCGATTTCATCCTCACTTACATGCCCGGCATTTAAATTGCGCTTATTGGCCCATTCTTTTCTTTCGTTTTCTATCTCTTCCTTGAGCTTTTGCTCATCATCCCGCATGCGAGCGGCTTTCTCATATTCCTGACCATTAATAGCTTCTTCCTTCTCCTTAATCAAGTCTTCCAGACGGCTCTCTTTTTCCTGGATATAATCCGGAATAATGTAATTTGCTAACCTAACCCGGGATGAGGCCTCGTCGATTAAATCGATAGCTTTATCCGGCAAAAAACGATCACTGATATAGCGCGCAGAAAGCTTAGTAGCCGCCTCTATGGCTTCGTCCCCGATTTTAACTCCATGGTGGGCCTCATAGCGGTCCCTTAGTCCCTTTAATATTTCTATGCTTTCCTCGATACTAGGTTCTTCCACGAGAATCGGCTGGAATCTTCTTTCCAAGGCCGCATCCTTTTCTATGTGTTTGCGATATTCATTAAGGGTTGTCGCCCCTACACACTGGAACTCACCCCGAGCCAGGGAGGGCTTAAGTATATTAGCCGCATCTATGGCTCCTTCAGCCGCCCCTGCCCCCACTATAGTATGAAGTTCATCAATAAATACAATTATGTCCCCGGATGATTTTATTTCATTTACTATCCGGGTCAGTCTTTCCTCAAATTCCCCCCGGTATTTAGTCCCAGCCACCATAGCAGACAGATCAAGGGCCACCACCCGTTTATTGCTTAAAATCTCCGGAATTTGATTATCCATAATTCTCTGGGCCAGTCCCTCGATGATAGCAGTTTTCCCTACCCCCGGGTCACCGATCAGTACCGGGTTATTCTTGCTGCGTCGGGATAGTATCTGTATAACCCTTTCGATTTCATTATTTCGGCCGATTACCGGGTCTAGCCTTCCCTCACTGGCATCCTGGGTTAAATCACGGCTGAAATTATCCAGGGTGGGCGTCTTACTCCGGGCTTTTTTCCGGCTTGTCTGACCCGCGGGGTTCGCCGCTTCCTGGGAGGCATTTTGCTTGTAATAATTTGTTGCAACATCCCCGCCCAAAAGCAGCATAACCTGTTCCCGGATCTGGTCTAACTGTACCCCCATAGAATGTAAAACCTGTCCAGCCACACCCTCCTCTTCCCTTAATACGGCTAATAAGAGATGTTCCGTTCCGACATAATTTACCCCCTGTATACGCGCCTCATCAAAGGCTAGGTTAAAAACCTTTTTCGCCCGGGGGGTAATCGGCAAATCCCCTGCCGGCTTCTCCACCGCTTCACCGTTAGCGCCTATTACCCGGTTTACCTCTTCCCGTACTTTTTCTAAATCTATCCCACTGTTGAGCAAAGCCCGCGCTCCAACCCCTTCGCCTTCCCGCAGCAATCCTAATAGTAAATGCTCGGTACCGATAGCCGGATGGCCTAATTGACGAGCTTCCTCCTGGGCATGGATAACCGCATTTCTAGCCCTCTGGGTAAATCTTCTAAACATATTATCTCCTCCTTACTTTCCTTCGCTAGCCATTTTTTCCCGAATTACTTCAGCCCTTTTAGCATCCCGGCTGACAGCATCCATATCGACCCCCGCTTTTTTCTGTAAATGGGCCGGCCTTATGTCTACAACCAATTCATTTAAAGTAGAAGGTCTTATCTGGGGTATTAATCCCATATCAACACCCATCCTCACGTCCGAAAGGAGGGTTAGGGCTTCATTAGAATTAATAAGCCGGGCATGGGTAAGAATGCCATAGGCCCTACCAATTCTATCTTCCAATTGGTATTTCATTTGCTCGCGCAGGCTTTCACGGAGCATGCGCTCTTGCTCAATCACCTGCTGCGCTATCGTCATAAGACTAGCATTAATATCCCCCTCATTCTGCCCTAAAGTAATCTGGTTCGATATCTGGTAGAAGTTGCCGACTGCTTCAGTACCTTCCCCGTAAATGCCCCTTACAGCCAATCCCAGTTGATTCAGATTGCGGAAAATATGTCCGCTTTGGCCGCTGATGCTAATGGCGGGAAGATGCAACATCAACGATGCCCTCATGCCTGTACCAATATTGGTGGGACAGGAGGTTAAATAACCCCGGCGGTCATCGAAGGCAAAATCGAGTTCTTTTTCCAAGGCATCATCAAGTCCCTGCGTTTGCTGATAAGCTTCATCCAGTTGCAGGCCCGGCAAAAAGCATTGTACCCGCAGGTGGTCCTCCTCATTTATCATTACCGCCAAAGAACCATCCGGTTTGGCCAGCAACCCCTGATAGCCAGATGTTGCCCGAGCATGATTGGGGCTAATCAGATGCTTTTCCACCAATATCTTGCGCTCCAAGGCACTAAGGTTATCGAAGGTCACGATTTCCATCTGCTTCAGTTCCGCGGATTGGCTATTCTGCCTAGCCCCATTGAGGAGCTGCATAAATTGTCGGCCCGAATCCTGATCCAGTAAATGGGGAAAAGCTAGGTTATTCAGGTTTCTAGCCAGACGCACCCGGCTGCATATTACGATATCCGATTGGCTTGCTTTTTCCCCATTCATCCAAGCTAGATAAGTTTCTTCGAACAATTTATTTAAACTCATTTATTCACTTCCTTATCCTGTTTCTTTCTCCATCTGCTTAATCTGATCCCGGATTTCTGCGGCCTTCTCGTATTCCTCCCGGGCGACCGCCTCTTGCAAATGCTGTTTCAATCCCTCCAACTGCCTTTTCCGCATGACCTTTTCTCCGCCGCGGAGCGGAATTTTACCTACATGTTGCCGGTTGCCATGGATTCTTCGCAAACTAGGTTCTAATTCCTGCTCGAAAGCCGTAAAACATTGGGCACAGCCTAGCTTACCCGTCTGCCTTATATCGGAAAACTTAGTGCCACAGTTGGGGCAAACTATCTCCTGAACCGGGGTCATCGTCTCCGGAATAGCATAATTGCCTCCCAGAAAACTACCTAGCAGATTAGAAATAGAGAGCTGTTTATCGCCGAAAACGATAGTACCCTTCTGGCTGGCACATTGTTCACATAGGTGGCTTTCGGTTTTTTGCCCGTTTATCATTTGGGCTACATGAACCGTAGCCGGCCTCAGTTTGCATTCCTCGCAATACATATAAAAAAACCTCCTATTTGCCTTCCAGGAATTCGCCCAGGGCGAACTTAAAGGCATCGTAAAACTGGCTTCTTCCCTCCGGGGTTATTTCTTCCGAGCCCCGGCTGATTATGTGTTTTAATAGCTTCTCCTCTTTCTTGCTTATGATAGCCGTATCTGAAAGTCTATTGATAAGCATAAGCAACTCCCGCTGACTCTCCCGAGCCGCCTTAATATCTAATTCGCAACAACTTATACGAATAAATCCCTTCCCTCCGCGTCTACTCTCAGTCAAATAGCCTAATTCCTCGGTAAATCTGGTAGCTATCACATAAGTAACCTGTGAGGGAACACAGGAGAAAGTCTCCGCCAGTTCTGCCCTTTGGATTTCTATCTGTTGGGACCCGCTCCTGGCTATCAATACCTTAATATACTCCTCGATTCTATCCGCCATACTTTTTCTCATGTTTATTACCTCTTTGACCTTCATTGACCTTAATATTATTCTAAACGCTTTCGGACAGAAGGTAAAGGTCTTTTTATAAATGGTCACTAACTCTACTGCGAAAACCTTTTTTATCGCAGAGGATACCCGGGGATAGTAACCTTTTTTATATTATCCTTCATTTTTGCTTCATAATACAAAAAGAGGCTTTTAAGCCTCTGGTGTTAAAAAAGTATCCAACTTACCAATTTAGCAACTTACTAATTTCGATAGGATTGCCCCGTCGCTGCGCCCCTCGCAACGACGGGGTGGTCGCTATTCTCCCCATAAAACTTCCACCACACTGCCATCATAGATGGGGGTGGTAAAGCCAGCTTCTTGCCCATCTACTTTCATCTTTAGGGTTCCGCCCTTCCTAGTCTCAATTTTAAAAGAGCGAAACACATCGCTCAATATAGCCGAATTATTCTCTTTGTCGATAGTTAAATACATCCCATCTTCTAGTTCATCCTCTAAACTCATTACTATATCTTGTTGCTTGATTAGCGCACCTTTCCCCTTTAGTTTCACTATTTGTCCGTTCACCCTTACTTGCAGGCTAAGTTCCTCCAAATTCCGGCATACATCCTTTATCTGCGGTTTTAAATTGCCTAAAGAATAACTCAGCTGGGAGCCAAAAGGCACTTCATGATTCAGCTGCCCGATTTCCCCGTTGATATATGCTTTTATCGGGACCCATGAAATCGACTTTTCCTCATCATTTAGATAATAGCAGTAAGTTTTTTCCTGCAGCCAATTTTCGCCGACTCCCGCCTGGACCAATATATGGGCTAATTGTTTAACCGGTTTGAATAGTATCCTGGAGCGATCGGGTATTTCTTCATCCGGCATCACTTCCTTACCATTTACATATGCCAGCGGTTTGAGCTGCAGCTTCTTTCCGTTTACAAATACCTCTCCTTCGCTTAAAGGAAGAATGTCTTGCAATGTCAGGCGAACTTCCTTCCCGTCCTTTCCCGGGTCAAATTCTATCCTATCGCCCTCTCCTATGGCCTTTTCCAAAGACGCCGGCTCATCATTAAGTTTTATCAAGGGCGGGGTCCCCATTTCACCCTTGAAGGTTCTAACCTCCCCGTTTACTTCAATAGTTTTGCCCAAACCGGGTTTACCGTAGATATTGCCCAGATTTATACCGGAACTCAAAAGGGCGGAGGATATGTTTAATTCCCCCAGGTTCCAAACCGGCACTTCCCGCCCATTCACGCTTACTTTTATAAAAGGAACCGGCACCCGGGAAAAAGAATAGTAAGCTATTCCTAACGGAGTTATCCCCTGTGGTCCCTGCAAGTAATCCTCATCCAAGTTAATCAACCCTAGGCTTCCACTGTTTTTAATACCCACCCGGTTCTGAGGTAAATTTAGATACCCGGCTAATCCAGATGCCAGGGAGGGCATTAAGCTTCCCCCGCCGATGCAGATTACCGCATCCGGGGCCTTTTGGTTCAATTCCAGTATTTTACGACTTATATTTTCCAATAGCTGATTCAAGGCAGGCTGCAACTCTTGGAGGACTTCGCTGCTTTGTACCCGGCTGGAATTGCCCAAAACATCAATTATTTCTACATCGGCTTGCTGTGATAAAAGCCGTTTAATCCCTTCCGCAAAATTAAAATCTAGCAGATAGTTGCCCGCCAAGGCTTCGCTTAATCTATCTCCACCCTGCGGGACCATGGCATAGGCATAGATGCTGCTTTCCTTTACTATAGCAATATCAGAGGTTCCGGCACCGATATCCACCAAGGCCAGATTCAAAAGTCGCATACTAGGGGGTATAGCTAAGGATAAGGCTGCTATAGGTTCCAGGGTCAGACTATAGACCTTCAACCCGGCTTTTTTAAGGGCGGAGAATAAACTATCGACTACCACACGGGGCAAAAAAGTAGCTATTACACGGACACCATATTCCGCACCTACCTGTCCCACTAGGTTGCCAATCTCTTGCTCCTCCAAAGAGTAAGATACTATGCTATAACCTACGCAAAAGTCGTCCCCGTGTGTACCTTGCCCAGGCTCCTCCTGCCCCAAAGAATGCTGGGCCCGGTGGACTGCTTCTATTTCCAACGCTTGTACCTCTTCCGGGCTAATTTCACTCATTACCGGGCGTCGTTTAATTACCTGCCCGAAAGAGGTTTTTAAGGCCCGGCCCGCAGCGGCTACTGCCGCAGACTCTAATTTAATCTGCAATTCCGCTTCGATTTTCTCTTTTATGTATCGTATCCCCCGGGCTACCTCTTCTACATCATGAATCTGCCCATCCATCATCGCCCGTGTCTTATGCTCCATAATAGCACTGCTCAAAACCTCATAAGCACCCGATTTCTCCTGCATAACTAACCCCATTATTTTCCGTGTGCCTATATCCAAAGCGAATATCTTTTTGTCATCCACCGCGATGTACCTCCTATATTTAAAAAGTGAGGAGTAAGGGGTAAGAGGTAAAAATTATTTCTCCCTCCCAAACCTGTGATCCGCCATTTGGCAATAGCATGCGTCGCTATCGCTATCCTCGCCATTTCTGTTTTAAGACTAAACTCACAAAACTAGGCAAAGCAAGTTGTCGCCTGAAGCGACTTGGTTCCGCCGATAAACGGTATAACCATTCCAGATTTAACTTAATAAAGAATTCGGGAGCCCTTTTTTTTATACCCGCTATTACATCAAAACTACCTCCAACCCCCATACAGACAGGGATAGCCAGACTCTCCAAATTGCGCCGGATGAAATACTCTTGTTTAGGTGCCCCCAAACCGACAAAAAGGATATGGGGAGATAGAGATTTAATTCTTGCCACAAGCATTTCCTCCTCTTCCTCCCGAAAAAAGCCGTCCCCGGTCCCAACCACGACTAATCCCGGATAACGTACGGATAGCTTACTAGCCGCTCGCTCCGCTACCCCAGGGGCAGCCCCCAGGAAGAAAAGCCTCCAAGCCTTCCCGGCGGCCAAAGCGCAAAGCCGCTCCAGTAAGTCGATTCCTGTCACCCTTTCTTGCAGTGATACACCCAACTGTCTCGCTGCCCATACTATTCCGATACCATCCGGTGTATTCAGGTCAGCTTTATTTATTACTTCCCGCAGTTGCGCATCCTGAAAGGCCCGATAAACGATTTCCGCATTAAGTGTAATAATATGTGCGGGATCTTTTTCCTCTATTCTTTCCTCAATATAACGCAGGGCTTCATCCGTATTTACTTTATCTACCTGACATCCCAAAATATCTATTCTAGTTTTCTCAGTTTCTCTCATTTTCTTCTCCGTAAATTTTATCGTAATCGCTAAGGATACAGGGGTGATATTATCATATTTATAACCTAAAATAAAAAAGCCGCCCCGAAGGCGGCGTTTTTGCGTTAATTTATGCTACCCACCTTTTCAATAGCCTGGCCGGTAATCTCATCTTCTGCCTGTACCATTTTCTGCAGGGATTCATAAGCCCTGACCACGCTTATCAGGGTAACCATTTCTTTTACTGCGTTTACATTTGACTGTTCTATATATCCTTGCAATATCTCCGGTCTTTCCATTAGTATAGGTTCTTCAGGGGAATTTGACAGGTTATCCCCTAAACGCTCCATTATCTGCAGATCGTTAAAGTCCACTATCTTCAGGCCGGCAACATTTTCTCCCTCAACATCGATATTTCCCCGCTCATCTACCAGGAAGTCCCCGGTAATGGTAATAGGGGAATCATTATTATCCAACACAGGGTAACCGGTGTTGGTAGTTAGTATACCTTCCGAGTTAATTTTAAATTCCCCGCTGCGGGTATAGCGCTGGCCTTCCGGGGTTTGAACCACAAAATAGCCCGCTCCAGTCAGGGCCAAATCACAAGGGCTATCTGTTTTTTTCAGGTTGCTGTTATCATAGTCCGTGTATATACCGCTAACGGAGGCCCCTGTTCCTAAGCGACCGATTAGAACCGGGATTTGCACTTTGAGTTCGCCCCGTTGGTCCTCCTTGCATTCCCCTAAGCGGCTGATTAACATATCGGGAAAAGCCTTGGCTACTGCGGTATTTTTTTTAAAGCCACTGGTATTCACATTGGCCAGATTATTAGCGACTACATCCTGCCGGGCCATTTGCAACATCATACCCGCCCCGGCTGTATAAAGACCCCTAATCAATATGCATCCCCCATTCGCAAATTGTCCTAAGGGGATTATCGTAAATTAGGCGGCGGCACTTTAATCTACAGTACCCTTTTGCTGCCCTTCCCTTTGGATTGGGCTAGAATTGATATTTCATTTAGAGCCCGTCCCGTCCCCATAGCGACACAGGAAATGGTGTCCTCCGCGATATGTACCGGTAGTCTTGTTTCCCGGGATAGTAAAGTATCCAGGCCATCGAGCAAAGAACCTCCGCCGGTCATGACAATGCCGTTATTAACAATATCGGCGGCTAATTCCGGTGGGGTAATCTCTAATACCTTCTTTACTCCTTCGATAACAGTAATAATGGGTTCTTGCAAGGCCGACCAGCAGTTTTCGGAGCTAAACTGTATTGTTTTGGGCAAGCCGCTTAGTAGGTCGCGCCCCCTGACCTCCATAAACCGGTCTTGGCTTTCTTCACCAACATAGGCAGTCCCTACGCGTATCTTAGCCTCTTCCGCCGTCCTATCACCTATCATGAGGTTATATTCTTTGCGAATATATCTTATTATTGCTTCATCGAACTTGTCCCCACCTACCCGTAAAGAAGAATTGCAGACGATTCCCCCCAATGACAGGACCGCTATATCCGTTGTACCTCCTCCGATGTCCACCACCATATTGCCGGTGGCTTCTGATATATCGATACCGGCCCCGAGGGCGGCGGCTATAGGTTCCTCAATGATATAGGCTTGTCTAGCTCCAGAGGATAGCGTCGCCTGTCTTACGGCTCTTTCTTCTACATCGGTGGCCCCTGTAGGTATGCATGCTATTACCCGAGGTTTAAAAAACAATTTTCTCCCCATAACCCTGCGGATAAAGTAACTCAGCATCTTTTCCGTCGTGTCGTAATCCGCGATTACGCCTTCTTTTAGCGGCCTGATTGCTACAATGTTCCCCGGGGTTCTCCCCAGCATCTGCCGGGCTTCTTCTCCCACGGCGATTACTTTATTGTTATTCTTGTCGATAGCCACTACCGAGGGCTCATTAAGCACTACCCCGCGGCCCTTCTTGAAAACTAATACACTAGCTGTTCCTAAATCTACTCCAATATCTTCGGTAAACCACATTTCTAATAATAGGCCTCCCCCAAAAATTATACACCTTTCTCTATATTACCTTTAAATTATAAAGATAGCTACCGCTTTTTTAGCAGGACAGGGGGATGCAGATGTAGTAAGGTTATCAGGTTATCCTGTAAATGCGGCGCATGGGATAATACTCCTGCTTTGACCCTTTTATGTTTAGCCCCAAATAACCTGAAATCATGTTTTCTCTAAACAGGCGTATTTTTGCCTGGTCGCCTCTCCCCCCCTGATATGCCTTTCTGCCTTATTTTTATCCAGAATGCACCTCACTTGATCGGCTAAATCTTGGTTGATACGCGGCAGCCTTTCCGATACATCTTTATGAACCGTGCTTTTGCTGATGCCGAATATTTCGGCTGTCTGTCTTACCGTATTGGAGGTTTGCAGTATATGATAGGCGATTTTTACGGCACGCTTTCTAATATAGTTCTGCATCTTTTTCCTCCCT
>CAYRCG010000034.1:0-16687 GCA_964422685.1 uncultured Syntrophomonas sp.
ACCCGGGGTCACAAACAATGATGAAAAGGGAGTTTGAAGGCTCTTGAACGGTAAGAAGTAGCGGGTAATTACTAATACCCCTTACGCCTCACCCCTCACGCCTCACCATTTCATATTAACTCCCATGACCCAAGGTCACAAACAATGATGAAAAGGGAGTTTGAAGGCTCTTGGACGGTAAGGGATAGCGGGTAATTACTAATACCCCTCACTCCTCACCCCTCACGCCTCACCATTTCATACTTAGCCGGGGAATAAATCTATATTCACAAGCATATTATTGAATAGCTGTTAAATATTCTGCAGCGGTGTTTTTCCTAAGCGTTATAAATATTTCTTGACATAAAAGCAACAGCTAGTATAATTAATGCTATATTCAAAATGACGATGACAGGGAATAGTAAGCTGGTCCTCGGGTTTTTAGAGAATCGCCGTCGGGTGGAAGGCGATCGAAGAGGAAAGCGGAACTCACCCTGGAGTTGCCGACCGAAATCATCTTGATAGTAGGCTCGGACGGGGCTTCAGCCGTTAAAATGAAGGGGATATCGGACCATTTGGTCCCGCATCCTGGTTTGAGTGGGCGGCGTATGCCGTTAATTTGAGTGGTACCGCGGAGTTTAACCTCTTCGTCTCAGAATACTGAGCGAAGGGGTTTTGTGTTTTTACGGGGGAGGTGGTTCTGCTGGAAGATGAGCTAGGCGACTTACAGCCGACCTTGGCTTTATGGAAAGAAGCGCCGGGTAATGGAATAATAGCAGCGGGCTTGGAGTTTGCTCAACAGAACCGGGGTGTTAACGATTTCCCGAACTATAGTTTGATAGAAGCGGCCACCTTTATATAAGAATGGAGGAGCGAGATGAATAACATAAATAATATGAAGGAATTGAGGATAAACGGCTTTGGCGGGCAAGGTTCCGTTACCCTGGCTCATTTGTTAGCTCAGGCCGCCTTAGAAAACGGTGAGCAGGGGCAGGCATTGCCTTTCTTCGGAGTGGAACGGCGCGGGGCCCCGGTGCGGGCGGCGGTGCGCATGTCCCCCGGCAATATTTATGCCCATAGTCAATGTGTTTTACCGGATTATGTGGTGGTTATGAGCGAGAAACTCACCCGGGCAGCGATAACTGAGGGCATAAATGAGTTAGGTACTGTGATTGTCAATACCCCCTTTAGCGAAGTAGTAGATAGATACTGTACCTGGCAGGTAGATGCTGAGGCTATTGCTCGTGAAGCCGGCCTTTTTTCCGCGGATGGCCCCACCATTAATATTCCACTATTTGGCGCGGTATGCCGGGTTTTAAATATCCCGCAGAATATTATGGAACAAACGATAATTAACAAATGGCCGGGCTATAACGGCGAACGCAATCTGGGAGCCGCCGGTAAGGCCTATAATGAGGTTAAGAACTGTTCTTTGTAGTTAGAAGATTCGTGAATGTCATCCTTAAGTGAGGCGCGGGGGTTAGGGAGCGCAGCATATCATCAGGGGGAGGATTGCCGCGTCGCTGCTCGCAATGACAGGAGCAGCGGCTAGGTGCAGCGCCGTCATTCCGCGCGTAGCCCTTGTCATTGCTATGAAAGGGGTTTTTAGACGCAGATTTACGCTAACCCTGCGGGCGCTGATGGACGTTGATAATATCTCAACCATTAAACAGCGATTGTCCTGACCCTTTGCAGCTCTGCTGCATGATAATTCCGAGCGTGCGAGGAATCTTACCCGTTTAATAAACGACGCTTTCCCGAGGCACGGACGGAACTGAAGGATTTATAGATAAATTATCGGATTTCAGAAGGCGGAGGGCGGAAAATTAACACAAAAGAACCGTCCCCTTGTGTTAGTGAAAGGAATGGAATTGATGAAATCAGTTACTAAGGCATACCGGCCTATTTCCTGGCCGATGAAGGGATCCGGCGGTGATACCGGCTCTTGGCGGGCTAAGCGGCCGGTCGTCGATCTTAAAATATGTAATAAATGCCAGATATGCTGGGTGTATTGTCCGGAAGCGGTTATAGATCGGGAGGAAATTACCATCGATTACCGATATTGCAAAGGTTGTGGCGTATGCGCCCTGGAATGCCCTACCGGCGCTATCACTATGGAAATGGAGGAGTAGCCGCATGAAAACAAAGCAAGTAATTATGGATACCGGCGCTCATGCTGCCGCCCTGGCGGTTAAATGCGCTCGGGTAGATGTAGTGCCCGGCTACCCTATAACGCCCCAGACCAGCATCATGGAAGCAATCGCCGCCATGGTGGAGGACGGTGACCTGCACGCTCGCTTTATCCCGGTGGAAGGTGAACATAGTTCTATGGCCGCTACCGTAGCCGCCTCCGCCGCTGGTGCCCGTGTCTTTACCGCTACCTCGGCTAACGGGCTGCTTTATATGCATGAGGTACTGCATATGGCTTCTGGGAGCCGGTTGCCGGTGGTGATGTGTAATGTCAACCGGGGTATTTTTGCCCCCTGGACCCTGTGGGCAGATCATCAGGATTCTATGGCCCAGCGTGATACCGGCTGGATACAATACCACTGTTCCTCTAACCAGGAGGTTTTTAATACCATCCTGCAAGCCTTCCGCGTGGCGGAAGCAGTAAATATCCCGGTTATGGTGAATTTCGACGGCTTTGCTATCTCGCATTGCCTGATGCCCCTTACTTTACCGCCCCAGGAGGATATAGACCGTTTCCTGCCCCCTTACGAACCGGAATGGTTCCTGGACCCGAAGAACCCTTCCTCTGTCAGTAATGTGACTAATGCGCCTGAATACGCGGTATTCCGCCAGATGCTTTCCGATGATATACTGACGGCCATCCCGCTGGTAAAACAGGCGGCACAGGAATTTAAGGATATTACCGGTATGTGGGATGGTGATACCATCGATACTTACCGCTTAGAAGATGCGGAAGTAGTAGCCTTTGCAATCAATAGTATGGCAGCGGAATTAAGACTTTCCGTGGATATTCTCCGGCAAGAAGGCATCAAGGCCGGATTGCTCAGACCGCGTCTATTTGTTCCCTTCCCGACGGAAGATATTATAAATGCCTTGCCGCCTAATGCGCAGGTGATGGTTTTGGATCGTAATTATAATTATGGTCATCCCGGCGGCATCTTAGCGGCGGAATTAAAAAGCATACTTTTTGGGTGCCGTAATGATATAACGGTTAAAAACCGGGTGATGGGCATAGGCGGCATAGATTTGCCGCGGCAGTTCATGGCGGATGAAATCCGTGCCATGATGAACGAATAAAAATGGCTTCATAGCGTATAGACCAGGAAAGGAATGGTTGAGATATTATGGCTACCAGTATAAAAAAACTGCCGGATATTGAGCAGGTTTTAAGCGGTAACGGCGCTTGTGGCGGTTGCCCGGCCACTATGGCTTTGCGTATCGTGGGCAAGGCTCTAGGGCCGAACGCAATCATGCTTTTGACCCCCTCCTGTTCGGTAGCCAGCATGGGCATGACCCCTAAGCTAGGTTATAATTGGCCTTGCATCAATATTACCTTCGCCACGGCGGGTTCCTCGGCTTCCGGTATTAGCCACGCTTTGGAAGTAATGCAGGAAAAGGGACGTCTAGCGGGTGAACTCCCTACCGTTTTCGCCTGGGTAGGTGATGGCGGCACTTATGATATCGGTCTGCAGGCGCTTTCCGGTGCTGCTGAGCGCAATGACAATATGATTTTCTTTTGTTATAACAACGAAGCCTATAGCAATACCGGAGTGCAACGTAGCGGAGCTACCCCGCGCGGCAGCTTTACCACTACTACCCCGGGTGGCAAACGCCAGCCTAAAAAGAACGTAGCTTTACTGATGCTGGAGCATAACATCCCTTATGTGGCCACGGCGACCGTGGCTTATCCCGGCGACCTTTATGATAAGGTGGCCAAGGCTAAAAGCATCCCGGGCATGAAATACATCGAGATTCAAGCTCCCTGCTATCTGGGCTGGCAGTTCGATATGGCTGAAACCGTGCAGATGAGCCGTAAAGCGGTGCGCAGCGGTGCCTGGCTCTTATGGGAAGCTGAGAACGGTACCATTAAATTCAATAGTCCAAGTTCCCTGATAGTAAGCGGCAAAAAAGAAGCTGTACCGGTTGATGAATACTTGCAGAGCCAAGGGCGCTTTAACCGCCTGCTCCAAGGGGATGACCGCCCCCGGCGTATCGCCGAAATACAGGGTGATATCGACCGCGAGATTGCTTTTATGCGGGAAAGGGCGAGAATAACGGTTTAACGGTGTCGTTGGGGCGTAGCTACTTTTATTCCGAGCTCGCGAGGAATCTTTCCCCACGCAAAGCTATCATCGGGGGAAGATTGCTCCGTCGCTGCGCCCCTTGCAATTTTCACGCACTATGTTTGCACCACGGTAAACGAAAAAAAGGGTTAGGGGCATCCGCTGTTTAATGGTTGAGATATTGTCAGCGTCCATCAGCGCCCGAAGGGTCAGCGTAAATCTGCGTCTTAAAATCCCTTTCCTCGCAATGACACTCAACCTGTCATTCCAAGCCTGCGAGGAATCTTCCTCGTTATTCTAAACAATCTCCAAGGTGTTTTTAAGGAGCGGGCGGGTCAGGCACTAACTGCTGTTCGATTACGGTTGCCGCCTCCAGGTTCTGGAATAGCTGTCTTTCCAGAGAGAATTGGTGGGAAACCGGATTATAACGAATCATATCTATAGCCAGTAAACCGGTATCGGGCAAAAGGTAAGCGATAGCGGCTGAATAGGAAACTCCCTTCTCCGAATAAAGGCCGCGCCAACCGGAAGCCCCGGTAGTTCCAGGGTTTACCAGAACCCCATCGGGTCCCTTTTCAATCCTAGCCCTATGGTCGTGCCCGGCTACCACCAGATCGGCTAGCGGTCTGAGTTCCCTCCCTAGCAAGGGATTGTGCACTACCAGTATATCGGGACGACCATCCGCGGCAATCTTTTCTTTTATCCGGTTCATCAGTTCCTCTAAATTCGCCTGTTCCTCGGCGGGGTCTTCATATTCAACTTCCGGCAAAACAGACAAGGGATCGGCAAAGCCGAGGACCCGGATTCCCTTCAGGTTAATCATTTCCCCATCCAGGATCCGGCTGTCAGGCAAATCGCTAACAAAATTGATGGTTTCAGGGGTATCGTGGTTTCCGCCCACGAACAACTGGGGTATGCCTACTGTGTCCAGCTCTTGGGTTATTGCTGTCTCCAGGGGCGAACCCATATCCGTCAAATCCCCGGCATTTATCACAAAGTCCGCCTTAAAGCGGGTAGCTAAACTTTTCGCCAGGGCTATACCCACCGGGTTGGAGTGTATATCACTGATTAGCAATATTTTAACTACCTTTTCTTGCTCTTCGGGGTTAGCTATAGGCGCCAGGCCGTTAGTACCGGAAAAAAGCTGGCTCAGGCTGGCAACAATCTGCCGGGTATTATCACGCAGCTTCTGCAGGTCACCCAGGGAATCGCTGGCAAACTTCACCGCTACCGGCGCCATACTGAGAACACCCTTATATTCAGGTTCGCGAAAAGCTGAAGTATCATAAGAGCGGAACATGCCAAATAGTATTAATAATAGCAAAAGAGTAGCCATGGTGGTATGCAGCAGGGATTTAAACAGGGGGGGACGCCAGATTAATTGCAATAGTAAAAAAGCCCCCAGGAAGGCCACCGCTACCTGACGCCAGGCGAAGGCCTTTATTCTTTCCCGGATACCGCTCTGCAGTTGTTTGACTAGCAGTTCTTGGTCAGGCATATTATCGATATGTGATTTTAGGGTTTCACTCCTTATCTGCTCCAAGCTAATAAATAGTTTTACTGGTCCGTGATGGGTTTCGGCTTCCACCAGACCAAAAGGGGGAAGGTGCAATTCACTTATACCGCTTCTTGCCGGGGATAACCCGATCTTAAACTCGATACCCTCTATTTCTAGTTTGGCAGGGCCTAAAAGCCAAACCGCCAGCATAGCACCCAGCAAGGCAGTCAGAAGCATTAATAGTGTTTTAGGCCAGAATAGTTTGTTGCCGGATGTCACAGGAAACCCCCTCAAATACGGTAACACTTGGCAGCGCTAGATATAGTATAACATAGCAAATGCCTCACACAGTGTTGTAAGATCCTGGGGGATAGGGTGATGTTAGATTGAAAATTTTGGGAAACGTATAATACGGTTTTTGCCTGAGTCTGTAAAACAAGAAAAGTAGGCCCGGGCGCTCCACTATAGGACCACCCGGGCCTTTTTTTGTTAGTTGGGGGTGGGACGATTCGATTGCACAAAAGAACTGTCCCCTTGTGTCTCCCCTTCTATCTTATTCCCCCAGCAGATTGTACAATATCTGTGCCATCTGTGCACGGTTGGAGCTATCTAGTAAATCGAGTTTGCCACCGCTGCCGGAAATTGTGCCGGACTTAACAAGCAGCGTTACGGCCTCGGTCGCCCAGCTTGAGATATCGCCGCTGTCGGTGAAGTCTGCAAGGGTCTTGCCATTGTCCACAACGGGCAACTTGTTCAGCGCCTTGAGGGCGTTGTACAACAATGTGAACATCTCCTGCCGGGTGATTGCTTGTTCGGGAGAGAACTTGTTGTTTCCCGTGCCGGCAGAGATTTCTTTTATTTTTGCTGCCGCAAGGTAGCCGGTGTAGTAGGTATCCCCCGCATCAGCGAAGTTATCGGTATAGCCGACAATCGGCGCGATGCCGTAAGCTTTCAGTAGCATGGTGATGAACTGGCCGCGCGTCAGGGTTGCGCCCGGACTGTACGTCATCACCGATGTGCCTTTAGTGATGCCGTGCTGCGCGCAGAAGCTCACCGCCCCATAAAACCAGTCGCTCTCCTTTACATCGGTGAAGGGGTTGACCCAAGTGGGCCTCGCGGTATCCGGCCTGACTACATAAAGGGAAAGGTGATCAGGTTTGAAGCTGACTACGCCGTTTTTGAAGGTGCAGTCAAGCTTCTCCAACTTGCCCTTATCATTCAAATACCATACGGTCACAGGCTGCGATCCGGTATAGTATATAGAAATGGTGAGCGTCCCATCAAAGACATTGATTTTCGACCCGGCGGAGATAATGTTGATGTCCAGGATAATATCATCGCTCTTGACGATCTTCTTTTGGGCATCTGGGAGGGAGCCTGCAGCTACCTGTTTAAGTTCTATGCTCAAATCGCCGCCGGAGGCCTGTTGGACAACTGAAGCCGCTGCGGCAATGTCTAGGGTTACAGTGCCGATAGGCAGTTTGACAATCGTACAAAGCCCCGCTTGGGAGAAGGCGATCAAAGCCTCCTTAGGGAGCTTGACCGCGATAGTCCCGCCGGCCTTAGCAAGGTCGAACATGGCTTCGCCACCCTTGCTCTTTTCGATGATTTCATTGATTTTGGCTGTGGGCAGGTAGAGGTTAGCCGTGCCGTTTGCCGCGGTGTAGTCCACCAGAACCCCACCATTTGTCGCGATGACGGTCGGCATGACAGCGTGGGTGCCGTCACTCGAACCGGCGGCCTTTATTTCAAACGCACCGGGCATTACTCGGACTCTGCTCAAACCATTTTCGAATATATTATAACCATTACTATCAGTGCCGGTTTTTTTGTTTTCATTGGTTACAGGCATGCCCTCAACTAGCAGGGGCGTGACGGCAATGATTTTGCCTTCCGCCTTTACAGATGCGCCCCGCACGGTGTTATCACCAGAAGATGTCCCTGTCGTCGCAAGTATGCCGATGCCGCCTTTTTTGAAGGATGTGACATCCCCCTTCAAGGTGACATTGCATCCGGCAGCAAAGACCGCTACGGCATTTTCCCTTTGCACAGAGACGTTTCCTGTCACTTCCACTTGCGTGCCCTCATCGCCCCGTGCGTTGATTGCATAATTGGGGGCGGTGATGCCTCCTTCAATCACAGCGGTGCCTTTACCAATGGATACGCCCTCTATGCCATCCGTCACCGTTATGCTGCCGTTTACGACAAAATCGGCATCCGCGTCCCAAAGGACACCGCGACTCTTTTCGCCGGATACTGTTAGATTACCTTTTATGTGTACATATGGTGAACCACCGTCGTAGGAGGCCGCGTACACGCCGCAGGAGGATTCGCCCGTAACCGCCACATCTTTAGCCACGATGACTGTGCTCTTGTTTAAAGACTCTATGCCAAAGGAGTTATCACCGCGGGTTTGAATGTCGCCGTTTATGCGGACTATGCTTGCGTTGCCATTAGCGTAAACGGCAGTGCCCCCGCCGGCAGAGGCCACATTGATCACCCCTTGGGTACCACAATCAAGTATACCGCCATTTGTCGCATAGATGCCATAGGCGATGCCCGGACCGGCCACAACTATAAGTTTGCCCGTGCCAGTCGATCCATCTACAATCTTCAGTTTGTCTTCATACAGGCAAACCGCGGCTACCTCGGGCTTATCGGATATGGCGTTCACATTGGGTTCGGCGTCAGGGCCGGGCTCAACAGTCAACGTATGCCCGTTTAAATCGAGTGTTAGGTTGTGCATACCATCTAGTGAGATAGCATGAGGATAGGTGATGTCTGCAGTCAGCAGCAGGGTGTGTTGATCCCATTCGCCGGAATCCACCTTGGCTATTGCTTCGTCCAGCGCCTTCGCCGTGCCTATATCGTGGGTAGGCGAAAACGCCTCTACCCCTTCACCGGTGAGGTTAAGGGTCACGGGCATGGCATAAGTGTAGATATTATTGTCCTTGATTATGGGCGTTTCGGTGGGATCAAGCGGGTCGGGAGGCAATATCTCCGGGTCGTGTAGCTCCGTGATTGTGCAACTGTACTGCCAGCGATTCATAGAAGCCTCCGGTATCGGAAATGCGTAGGTATTACCCGTCTCCCCCTCAAGCGCCACAAAGCCCAAGCCATCATTCTTGTTGACAGACTACTGATACGCGTCACCAGTTTTTCCGCCAAGTTCCAGGATGATGGCACCACCATTATGCGGCAGCTCATATAAACTTTCCATACCCGTAATCAAGTCCTCATAATCTATGTCCGGGGGAAACGGAGAGGGCGTCATGAGCGTACCTTGCGTCACCTCACCCAAATATTTATTGACGATGAAGGCATTGGAGTGATCGAACCTTCCCGGGCTCATACTGTCATCGCGGTTGTGCCAGGCCGACGAAAATTCCCACCACCCATAGACATCTCCATTGTTTCCCATGTGATTGTGGGATTCCCAGGTTATAAATCTGTTTCCATGACGGTCCGTGCGATTACGGGAAACGTAGTGGTTGCATAAAAACGATAGTTCCGCCGGTCTGTTTCCAATATTATTAAAATTACCGCCTAGGTTATTGTCAAAAAAAATCTCATATAGGGTATGCTTATTATCATAGTTATCCAGGAGTATTCTATACTCATCAGGGGTCGGTTGATTGGTATGGATCTCCCAACCCTGGGCCCATGCCGTGCGCCGGGGAGCGCTATCATGGGTCAATGAGTATATGTAGGACGCGGAAGTATATCGATCAGCACTTCGTGAAAACTCCGCCCAGGCCGGTTCATCCCCCCAGGCATTCTTCGTCACCCATGCCACATTGATGTCGGGCAGGAAGGCACATAAGTCCTTGCCCTGCTTGAGGTCGCGGGCGATACGCAGGTTGGGGTGCCGGACAACGCTGATGGTCTTATCAAGATTTACGATGGAGGTACGTTTTACCATCTTATCCATCAGTTCGGCATCGTCCTTCAAGTCCTTCATTCGGCCCTCAGCCTCTAATCTTGCTAATATAGCTTCTGGGGTGGCCCCCTGATTGTTATCGATAATAGTCTGACAGGCGAGCTGACTCATGGCCGAATATAATGTGTATATTGCCAGTTGCTTTTCGCGGAAGCTTTCGCGCATAGCATATCCTTGGTGCTCCCAGACATTGACGTAGCGGTCGTAAAGATCAATTGCACCGAAGACATTGCAAGGGCCACCCTCCGTCTCCCTCGTACTCCTGATTCGAATTCCCAGGTTTATGGTGGCATTTTTCAGTGAATCGCCGCCAACCATGTAGTTAGGATCCTCCCCTTTAAATATTTTTGTAAAAAGGAGTGTTGACACGGCGGGATCGTTTATGTTTTGCGCCCTGATCAGCTCATTATAAACTGCGACGTGCTTGTCGATGAAATCTCCATAGTCATTTAGGAGGCCCTGGAGCTGCACTTTGTTGATCTTGTTGGAAAGGTTTCTGATATCATTCTTAAGATTCTGAATATCTCCTCGGATGGACTCCAAGAATTGCAAGATCTGATCTGTATCCGTGCCGAAAATCTTGCCCATAGCTTTGTTCGCGGGGTAGCCGGCAATACTGCTTACCAAGCCGCCCGCTAGTTTCTCGCCTGCCCATAGGGCAAGCCCATTCCCTGCACCCAAGGCCGTGGGGATATCCGCCGGCGGGGTGCTTTTTTCTATTTCCTCGGCGGCAAATGCTGGGGAGACCATAGGTAATAGCAGCACCAGAATAACCAAAAGGAGAGAGAGAGACCTCTTAAAAAGGGTTCGCTTCATAAATTTTCCTCCTCGTAAATTTTGGTATAAATATTCTAATGGGCTTGCATACTGTATGGAATAGTTTTACTATCCCTGGGGGAAAAAGGTTATCATTTTCAACCGTATTTCCTATATGTTTTACTATATTTAGGCAAAAACCTCCGACGCTGTTAGGTCGGAGGTCTGCCCTTTTTCACCGCCCCCGGAATGCGGACGGCCGTCAAATAGTGGCTAAGTGATCGCCTGGAAAGTTCCCATTTTTCTGCTGTTTCCAAGACAGTGATATATTCCATAAACCCGCCCCTTTCGTAGAATCTTACAGTTTCATTATACTTCCTAACATGGAAAAATAAAAGGTAGTCATAGGCATGATTACCATACCATACCATACCTAAAAATAGTTTTGGTCCTTCCTACTTTTGACGTGGATTTTAGGTCCATTTGGGTTCCCGATAGAAAAAGCCCAGGCGCTCCGTCCTGGGTCGCCCGGGCCATTTTGTTAGTTGGGGGTGGGACGATTCGATTGCAAAAAGAACCATTCCCCTTGTGTCCTTTTGTGTCCCTGTCCCGTATTGCCTTAATCCGGAGGTCTTTTATCAACGACATTGTCCTAATTTTACATTGCCCGGTGCTATTTACCATAATAAATACCGGGTTGAGTATTGCAGTAAAATGGTGTTAGCAATACATTTTGCCGCTCGAATTCATTTTTTGTATAATTTCACGACCCTGTTCCCCGTCATCTGGCATTTGCAATCGTCTTTATGCTTATTGACGCTTTTTCCCCTTACGGCTATACTGGCAATAATAGCCCGACCTACCGGTCGGCCGGAAAATTTACATAGGGGAGGGGAACCCGTGAAGGGAAAGGAAAGAGGGTTATTTTTCTTATTGGTTTTTTTGCTTATGAGTGCCTTGCTGGCGACGGGGTGCGGTAAGGAAGAGGAGACGATCAAGGAGAGTGCTATAACGGTAAACACGGCTCCGGCGGTAAAATGCGATATAGCTAAAAGTATGCGTTATTCAGGTATGGTACGGGGGCTTAATGAAGTGTATATAATGCCCAAGATGCCGGCTCGGGTAACGGCTATCCATGTAAAGCCGGGGCAGCAGGTGAAATCCGGGCAGCTTTTGCTTAGCTTAGATAGCAAAGATTTAGATGTAGCGGTGAAGCAGGCGGAAGCGGCTCTGGCCGGGGCGCGGGCGGCGCAGGTGACCAATGAGCTAAGCCTGGAAAACGCCCAGAAGAACTTCGAGCGCAGTGAAGAATTACATAAGGCCGGAGCTATCTCCGACAGCCAATTTGAGGCGGAAAAACTACGCTACGAATCCCTGAATTCAGGAGCGGTAGCCGCCAGTGTAGCCCAGGCGGAGGCGGCCTTGGCTGCTCTGCAGAGCCAGATGGAGAACTGCCATTTGACTTCACCTATAGCGGGGATAGTGGGCAGCGTTAACCTGTCTTTAGGGGAAACTGCTAATCCCCAGATGCCGGCGGCCATTGTTACGGATACCGGGGAATTGGAGATTGAACTATTAGTGAGCGAAGGCGAAGTGAGCTATATAGAAATGGGCAGTGCGGTAGATGTTACTATAGAAGCTGCGGGAGATGAGCCTTTTACCGGGCAGGTGAAAAGTGTCTCCGTGGTACCGGACCCGGTGAAGCGCAGTTATGCAGTGAAGGTAAGCCTGCCGAACCCGGAGGGTCTTATAAAATCAGGTATGTTCGCCGAAACCCGGGTGGACACCCAGAGCAAGAAAGATGTCTTGGCTGTACCGGTTAATGCGGTAGTCCCTAAGTCGGGGCGCCAGGTGGTATATGTCGTGAATGCGAAGGGTGAGGAGAAGCGCGCCCGGGAAGTGGAAGTACAAAGCGGCATAAAGAATGAGAAGCTTATTGAAATTAGCCAGGGCCTCGAAGCCGGACAGGAAGTCATTACCAAGGGCAACACCCTAGTAAATGACGGAACCCTGATAAGGCTGGTTGCTGGAGGGGCCAAACAATGAAAATAGTAAATTTTGCGGTTAAACGGCCGGTTGCTATTAGCATATTAGTGGCAGTAGTTATTATATTCGGGTTTTTTACCTTGGCTAAAATTCCTCTAGACCTCTATCCGGAAATGAAATTCCCCTACGCGGGGGTTATCACTTCCTACCCCGGAGCCGGACCGGAGGAAGTGGAGCAAGTGAGCCAGGTCATGGAAGGGGTTTTGAACACCTTAAGCGGGGTGAAGAGAATCCAATCTCAATCCACTTCGGGTAATTCCCTCATCCTCATCGAGTACAATTGGGGAACGAATATCGAAAGTGCCCTGATGGATATCCGCGAAAAAATAGGCTTAATCGAGACCTACCTCCCTAGTGGGGTGGAAAAGCCCATGATTCTTAAGATGGACCCCAATATGATGCCAATTATGCAAATGGGTATCCAGGGAGGGGATAAGATATCCTTGGGGCAGTTGCAATCTATTGCCGAGGATGTCATTGAGCCTCGTCTCAGCCGCATACCGGAGGTAGCTTCAGTGGTGGTTACCGGCGGACTGGAACGGGAGATAAAGGTAGAGATTGATCCGGTAAAATTAGAGGATTATGGCATTAGTCTGAGCCAGGTAAACCAGATATTGCAGATGGAGAACTTTAATATTTCCGGAGGTAAGGCGCGAGAGGGTGAACGGGAATACTATATCCGCAGTCTGCAACAGTTTGAAAACCTGGATGATATTCGTAATGTGGCTATTCTCACCCCTCGGGGTGATGCCGTATACCTTAACGATATTGCTCTTATCAAAGATGGCCACAAGGATGACAGCCAGATTACCCGGGTTAACAGCAGTAAGGCGGTGGGCATCCATTGCCTAAAACAGAGCGATGCCAATACAGTCAAGGCCTGTGCTGCCGTCAAAAAGGAAATGGAAAAGATAATGGGCGAACTAGATATGGACATAGATTTTAGTGTGGCCATGGACCAGTCAGCCTTTATCAACCAATCCCTGGATATGACTAAGCGGATGATGATAGAAGGAGCTTTGCTGGCTATCTTGGTGCTTTTCCTTTTCCTGCGCAATGGCCGCAGCACTCTGATAGTCTTCACCGCTATCCCCTTATCGATTATCGCTACTTTTATACTTATCTTTATCAGTAATAGCACCCTCAATCTTATCACCATGGGGGGACTGGCCTTGGGCATCGGACGAATGGTGGATGACTCTATAGTAGTATTTGAGAATATCTATAGGCACCGCAGCTTGGGCCTGCCGCCCATAGAAGCCGCACTTACCGGGGCCTCGGAGGTAGGTAATGCGGTTATCGCTTCTACCACTACCATTATCGCTGTTTTCTTCCCCATTATGTTCGCGGAGGGTTTAGCTTCGGTATTGTTCAGACCCCTGGCTATAACCGTCAGCTTCGCTATCTTTTGCTCCTTGCTGGTGGCCCTAACCATTGTCCCCCTTCTGGCTTCACGGGCACTTACGGATAAAGCCATGCAGCCCTTGGACCCGGAAAAGGGCCGGATATCGCGGGTGGTTTTGGGCTTCGGGCATTGGTTGGATAATCTGGGGGAGAGATATAAAAAACTTTTGCACTGGGCCTTAGGGCATCGGCGCCATGTGGTGGCAATAGTAACCTTGTTGATGATCGGTGCCGGCGCTTTAGTTCCTTTTATCGGGGCGGAATTCCTGCCCGCGATGGATGCCGGAGAAATCTCTATAACTATAGAGAATGACAAAGGCACTATGCTCAAAGCCACCGAAGCGGTAGTAGACAAAGTGGAAGAGCAATTGCGGGAGATACCGGAGGTATCGATCATTTTTACCAGCATAGGCGGCTCCGCCAATATGTTTTTCGATTCGGGAACTAAAACTGATCAAGCGGCAATCTATCTAAAACTAGTACCGAAAAAGGAGCGTGAGCGCAGCGGAGATGAGGTAGCTGAGGAAATCCGCAATCGGCTCAGCGGTTTGGCTGGCTCCAAAATCAAAGTAAGCATGTTCGACCTGACTTCCAGCGGGCCTTCCGGCGGCGGACCGGTCAGTGTAGAGGTGCGGGGGGACGATATGCAGGTATTACGGGAAGTAGGGGACGAGGTAGCGGAAATAGTGAGGAAAGTTCCCGGTACCCGCGAAGTTACTTCATCGCTCAGTGACGGGGTCCCGGAGATACAGGTCAAGGTTGACCGCAAAAGAGCGGCCGCTTATGGGTTGACTCCGATGCAGGTAGCAACCGATGTAAGGAATGCTATGCAGGGGACGGTGGCTACCCGTTACCGGGTAGGCGGTGACGAGGTGGATGTACGGGTGCGCTATTCGCCCCAGAACCACCAAGAACTAGAATACTTGGAGAACCTGGCTATAAGCACCCCCGCCGGCGGGGTATTGCGGTTATCCCAGATAGCCAGTTTCGAAATGGCTCCTGGGCCTATACAGATTACCCGGGTGGACCGAGTGCGCCGGGCGGAGGTAAATGCTTATCTATTAAACCGGGACCTCTCGGTGGTAATGAAGGATGTACAGGATGAAGTGGGCAAGATTAACCTGCCCGCCGGCTACAACATCGAATACGGCGGACAGAACAAAGACATGATGGATAGTTTCCGCAGCTTGGGGATAGCCCTGATATTGGCCATTATCCTAGTTTATGCGGTAATGGCTATACAATATGAATCATTCTTCAACCCCTTCGTTATAATGTTCTCTGTCCCTACGGCTTTCATCGGCGTGGTCTTGGGTCTGCTTTTGACCAATAAAGCTTTCAGCGTTACGGCCTTCATCGGGATAATAATGCTGGTGGGAATAGTGGTGGCCAATGCTATTGTTTTGGTGGACTATCTGAAGCAGCTGCGCGATCGCGGCATGGTGCGGGATGAAGCTATAATAGAAGCCGGAAAAGTAAGGCTGCGTCCTATACTTATGACTGCGTTTGCTACCATATTGGCTATGCTCCCCTTAGCCCTGGGCATGGGTGAGGGAGCCGAAGCCGAAGCCCCCCTGGCCATTGTAATCATCTTCGGTTTGCTGGTTTCCACCTTTATCACTTTGGTATTGGTACCGGTGGTATACAGCATCTTTGATGACTGGGGGCAAAGGTTTAAAACTAGCTGGGATGAGCGTTTAGACGGCAAACAGCAAATAGACGCTTAGAAGCCATAGCAAGATACAGGAGAAAAACATGAAAAAAGGCAAAAGAGAATTGATTTTAGAGGCGGCTGTAAAGGTATTTTCCTCCAAGGGCTATCACAACGCCCGCATGGAGGAGATAGCCGCCGCGGCAGGGATAGGCAAAGGGACTATATACGAATACTTTCCCGGTAAATTGCAGCTTTTTCAGGATATGTTAAACAAAAGTTTACAGTTCTACTACCAAAACTTTAACCCGGAAGAAATGAAACAGTTATCGGTAGAAAAAAGACTTCATATCATTTTTGAGACCCATATTAAGTTCTGCCGGGATAATAAAGAATTGACCCGTCTGGTTTTCTGGGACAGTGATGTATTTGATGAGGAACTGCGGGAATGGCTCTACACCCAGCGCCAAGAAAAAGAGGGGCGCATCTTAGCCATAATAGAAGAGGGGATAGCCCGGGGGGAACTGCGCGAACTCGACCCTATGCTGGTGAAAGTTCTGCTCACCGCCTCTATCGCCGCTATGTGGGCTCCTATTACTCTGGATGGCTGGGAGATAAAGCCGGAGGTGCTAGCTCAGGACGTTACCGATATACTTATGAACGGTTTGAGGAAATAGAAAGCGCCCGATTCCGCTGCACAAGGTCACTTACGAGGGTTATAAGGCTATATCTGGTATTGACAACCCAAACGGAAACAACTGGGAGAAACGGGAATAAAGGTTTCTGTAAGGAAATCATGCTTTTATCGCCATTTGGCATAAAGGATACAACCACCGATGATAATAATTTCGGTGGTTTTTATTTTGTAAGGGAGGGGTAGCGCCCTGCCCCAATGCCGCCTTAAACCGGGCAACTGGGTACGAAATGGCGAGGAGGTTTTTATTTACCCGCTGGTATTTTGACTATCTTTCGGGAAAAAAGCAGGAACTAAGAAGATTATGTTTAAATATGAAGGGTAAGGAAAGAAGTCCTACAATCATTTTAAATTTACTGGGTAGACTATGCGTAGAAGAAAATAGAATTCGGGGGTTAAGATTCCTTGCGCGAGGCGTGAGGCGTGAGGCGTGAGGCGTGAGGCGTGAGGCGTGAGGCGTGAGGCG
>CAYRCG010000035.1:0-16394 GCA_964422685.1 uncultured Syntrophomonas sp.
AGACGCGCGCTCGTGACGTCCTGTCACTCGTCCCCTTTCGCCTACTCGGCTTCGCCGGGTGTTGCCGCCATGCTTCGCCAATCGCTCGCTGGTATATTCCTATCGCGCCGCCCCACGTTACTCCGAGCCTGGCAAGGAATCTTACCCCCCGCAAAGCATATTACCCTAGGGGAAGAGTGCCACGTCGCTGCGCTCCTCACAATGACGGGGTAGTTGTTTCAATCCTCGCCATGTCTATTCCCTTAGGAAGCCTGCGTCTTCTTCCGATAGAAAGCCCCGGTAACGATTTGGGCTTTTACCGCCTTGTTGCGAATCATTACCTCGACTTCCGCCCCCGGTTGATAGTATTCCCTATCCACCAAGGCCAAAGCCAGATTTTTTTCCAGACTGGGAGCCAAGCCGCCGCTGCTCAACTCTCCTATCACTTTACCTTCCTGATAAACCGGATAATGAGAGCGGGGTATGCCCCTTTCTAGCATAACCAGTTCCGCCTGTACCCGCGGAGGTTGGTTCTCTTTTTGCCTTAGCAGAGCCTCGCGGCCGATAAAGTCACCACAATCGAACTTGACGAAAAAACCTAAGCGCGCTTCCAACGGGCTGATATCAGGCCCTAATTCCTGCCCATAGAGGGGCAGCTTAGCTTCAAAACGCAGGCTATCCCGCGCTCCCAAACCGATAGGAGTGATATTATCACCCCCGGCTTCCAAAATGGCTTCAAATAAATGAGGTGCAACCTTTGGTGGCAGATAAATCTCAAAGCCATCTTCCCCGGTATAACCGGTTCGCGAGATTAAGACCTTTTTCCCCGCTACCATAACATCATCTAGGAAGTGATAATACTTAATATCTACCAGATCCACATCAGTCAGTTGCTGTAGTATCTGTTCTGCCCAAGGACCTTGAATCGCTAATTGAGCATAATCATCGGATAAGTTCACTATTTCCACTCCAGAAAAGGCATTTTCCCTAATCCAAACAAAGTCCTTATCTGTGTTGGCGGCATTTACCACTAAAAGATAACGCTCCGGGTTGTATTTATATACTAATAGGTCATCAACTGTGCCCCCGTCAGGATAGCACATGATATTGTACTGTACCTGCCCCGGGGCTATTTTATGGATATCATTGCTTAATAAGTATTGTAAAAAAGCTTCGGCTTTTTCGCCTCTGACTTCTATTTCCCCCATATGCGATACATCAAAAAGACCCGCCTTTTTTCGCACCATATGGTGTTCTTTTAGGATGCTGTCATATTGAATGGGCAATTCCCAACCGCCGAAATCCACCATCCGGGCGTTATACTTCCGGTGCAAAGGAAAAAGGGCTGTCCTTTTTAAACTCACTATTCAAACCTCCTTAGTAGTTTCATCATACTAAAGTTTAACTACAAATGAAAACTACAGCAAGTAAAAAGATGAATAAAGTAGAATATTAATAAGAATAGTGGAAAATGACAGGGTAGTATTCTCAATTCCCTAACAGCTAAAATGCGCCCCGCCAACAATAATTAAAGATAGGCACAAATCAAGCTTTTCTGGTTCGCTGCAACGCCCGTAACCTATGGCAATTAGCCCATCACTATGCTAGAATACAAGGTGTAAAAAGATGCAAATTATTAATAAAGGAGGACAATATATGAAAGGCGACAGCAAACTAATCGAGGTTTTAAATTCACTATTAGCTGATGAGTTAACTGCCATCAGCCAATACATGGTCCACTCGGAAATGGCTGCCGACTGGGGTTATGAGAAACTGCATGAGAATTTTGAAAAGCGCGCTATCGATGAGATGAAACACGCCGAAATGCTGATTGGCAGGATTCTTTTCTTAGGTGGTACACCTATAGTAAGCAATCTGAATGAGATGTTTATCGGTAAGGATGTAGCGGAGATGCTGGATTTCGACCATAAAGCCGAAGAAGGGGCCATAAAAGCCTACAACCAGGCTATCAAACTAGCCGCAGATGTTAACGATTTTGCCACCCAAAGCCTATTGAAGAACATATTGAACGATGAAGACCAGCACATCGATGATATCGAAGGACTTCAGGACCAGATTGAGCAGATCACCCTGCCGATTTTCCTAGCCCATCAGATATAATCGTTTAATCGCTCAATCGACAGGCTCCGCACAGAGCGGGTCATCATTCTTGGGGCTATTGACCCTTTTGGATACCGGATAGGCGATGAGATTCCCCGCCGGCTTCAGCCTATTAAGGAAAGAGCGGGCCGTTTGCGCATCTCCCCCGGAAAAACCATTTAGCCAATAACCCTCCTGCTCCGGCCTGAGAATAAAAGGCATTCTGTGATGTATATGAGTCAAGGACGGAAGCGCAACGGTAGTCACTATAGTAAAAGTCAAAAGGGGCTCACCGGCGGGCCCCGACCATTTTTCCCAAAGACCAGCAAAAGCGAACAATTCCCCGTCAGGCATGGTAATGCGCAGGGGCTGTTTGCCGGAACTGGTCTTTTGCCATTCATAATAACCATCTGCCGGGACTAGGCATCTGCGCTCCCTTAGGGCATACTTGAAAGAAGCCTTTTCTTCCAGGCCTTCCCAGCGGGCATTGATGAACCTGTTACCTCCCTGCCCCTTGGCCCAAAAAGGGAGTAAACCCCATTGCATCATTTTCATTTGTAGCCGCCCATCGTCTTTCAGCACTAGCGGCATGTTCTGGCTAGGTGCTGCATTATAGCGGGCCTTTATCTCTTGTCCGTTTTCCGTATAGGAAAAACGTTCCGCCATCTCTTCTATTCGCGCCAAAGTATAACGCCCGCACATATTGTTACTGCCCCCCAGCGATTAGTTTTTTCCCGGCGGAAGTACGTCTCACTACCTCTTATTTTAGCAAAAATAACATTAGCCATCCATTGAAAAGGGCACAATAGTTGTGGGCGAAGAATCCCCGCTATGTCTGGTGTGACAAAGGGAATTGGAAATGGCTGGACCATGCCAGGGAAAAGTCTTAACAACTAGGTAATTGCATTATATTACTATTTTAGGTTATTCTATATTTACATACAGGTATAACCCCATGTTTTTCGGATAAACAGTATTATAGCTAATAGAAAGGGTGATGTATTATGGACGTTAATCCCCATATTTTTAGGCGTATCAGTTATGGGCTATATCTTATCGGCTCAACCAAGGACGGCAGAATCAATGCTCAAATAGCTAATACATTTTTCCAAATCACCTCCGATCCTGCTACAGTTGCCATAGGAATAAACAAAAACAACCTAACCCACGATTACATCAAAAGCAGCGGTGTTTTCACAGCATCAATTTTATCGGAATCGATATCTTTGGAATTAATCGGCCATTTCGGGTTCAAGTCCGGCAGAAATGTCGATAAATTTGCCACGATAACCTTTAAACTAGGGGAGACTGGGGCACCCTATCTGACTGAAAATAGCGTTGCTTACCTAGAGGCAAAGGTAATTAACAGTGTTGATACCCCAAGCCATACGCTCTTTATAGGGAAGGTTATCAATGGAGCTTTATTAAATGAAGAGGAGCCTCTAACCTACGCCGACTATCATCTGAGAAAAACCGGTACCCAGCCTGCCGAACGGCAGATAACCCCCTCGGTAAAAGGGCCGGAAAGTATCCCGGCCCCCTCACCCGGGCAAAAGTACCAGTGTGCGGTATGTAGCTATATTTACGATCCAGCCGTAGGGGATCCCGATTCGGGGATTGCACCCGGCACCCCTTTTGCTGATATACCCGATGATTGGGTTTGTCCCATTTGCGGGGTAAGCAAAGATCAGTTCGACCCGTTGTTCTAGCTTCCTTCCTCATCAAACCGGGTCTGATTTGCAAAGGTATATTAGATAAACAAAAAGGAGATGGGCCAAAGATGAAAAAGAAAATAAAAAGCAATGTATATTGGGTAGGAAAAATCGATTGGGAGCTACAGACTTTTCACGGAGAAGAGCTAACTACCCGCTATGGTTCAAGTTATAATTCTTATCTAATCCGTGAAGAGAAGACCATTCTTATTGATACAGTGTGGAAACCCTTTGCGGAAGAATATGTAGCTAACCTAGCCGAGGAGTTGGACATAAAACAAATCGATTACATTGTCGCCAGCCATGGCGAGGTGGATCATAGTGGGGCATTGCCGGAATTGATGAGACATATACCTAATACCCCCATTTATTGCACCGCCAATGCGGTTAAATCCCTCCGCGGGATGTATCATGAAGATTGGAATTTTAAGGTGGTTAAAACAGGGGACACGCTAGATATCGGCAACGGCAAACAATTGATATTTGTCGAAATGCCTATGCTTCACTGGCCGGATAGTATGGCAACTTACCTTACTGAGGATAATATACTTTTCAGCAATGATGCCTTCGGCCAGCACTATGCCAGCGAAAAGCTTTATAACGATTTGGTAGATCAAGGCGAATTATTCGAGGAAGCCTTGAAGTATTATGCCAATATTCTAACTCCTTTCAGCCCGGTCCTCAAAAGAAAACTACAAGAAATAAAGGGCTTAGGTTTGCCCATCGACATTATTGCCACAGGTCATGGCATCATATGGAGAGACAATCCCCTCCAAATAATCGAAAAGTATGCCCAGTGGGCCGATAGCTATCAAGAAAACCAAATCACCATTATTTACGATACCATGTGGAACGGAACTAGGATACTAGCCGAAAATATAGCTTTGGGGATACAAAAAGCCGATCCGAATGTCACCATAAAATTATACAATCTGCCTAAAAGCGACCAAAATGATGTAATTACCGAGGTTTTTAAATCGAAGATGGTGCTAGTTGGTTCCCCTACTTTCAATAATGGTATACTACACACAATAGCCGGTTTTACTCAGTTGATGAAGGCTATGCGGTTCAAAAACAAGAAAGCGGCTGCCTTCGGTTGTTATGGTTGGAGTGGGGAATCAGTCAAGGTACTAAGCGAGCAATTGCAAAATGCGGGCTTTGAGCTAGTCAATGAGGGTCTTAGGAATCAATGGAATCCTGACCGCAGCGGTCAGGAAAATGCAATAGAATTCGGCAGAAAAATTGCCTTAGTCTAAATGCCATTGATTATGGCCGATTTACGCTAACAGTTTTAATATGGCTATCCGGGCAAACACCCTTTCTCTATCACGGTTGGAATATTGCTAGAATTATTGGTGAAAATAGGTCTAGGTTGTTCCTTTTAGCCGATATAAATAACTATTAGGGTAAATAAATATAATGGACAGCCGGCCTAGGCGGCTGTCCATTAACACGAACGGAGTGATATGGTTGGCCACTTATGAACTAGCGACTTTTGCCGGTGGATGTTTTTGGTGTATGGTAGCACCTTTCCAGGAAAAAAATGGAGTGGATAAAGTTGTTTCCGGCTATACGGGCGGTTCCTCCCCCAAACCGTCCTACGAACAGGTCTGCAGCGGGAGAACCGGACACTCAGAAGCGGTTCAGATTACTTTTGATCCCCGCTCAGTCGGCTATGAAGAGCTCCTGGATATCTTCTTTAGACAGATTGACCCCACCGATCCGGACGGGCAGTTCTACGATCGCGGGCTAGCCTACCAAACCGCTATTTTCTACCACGATGAGAGCCAAAGAGAAATAGCGGAAAAATTCAAACAAAATCTCAACCGTAGCGAGCGCTTCAATAAACCCGTGGTTACGAAAATCCTCCCCGCCGGGGATTTCTATCCGGCAGAAGAATACCATCAGGATTACCACCTTAAAAACCCTGATCACTATGCCGCTTATCGTAAGGGTTCCGGCAGAGAGAAATTTATAGGAGAATATTGGGATTCGCACAAAACCAAGGGGCAAAACAAACCCAGCCGGGATGAACTAAAAACCCGGTTGACACCGCTTCAATACACTGTTACCCAAGAAAACGGAACCGAACCACCCTTCAACAACCAATACTGGGATAACCACCGCCAAGGTCTATATGTTGATATAATATCCGGGGAACCGCTATTCAGTTCAGAGGATAAATTCGAATCCGGAAGCGGATGGCCAAGTTTTAGTAAACCTATCGACAGAAATGGGTTGGCATTCCCAACCGATTCTAGCCACAATATGATACGAACCGAAGTCCGCAGCCGCAAGTCCGATTCGCATCTAGGCCATGTCTTTCCCGACGGACCTGCCCCCGATAACCTCAGATATTGTATTAATTCAGCATCCTTACGGTTTATACCCCGTGAGGATTTAAAAAAGGAGGGGTACGGACAGTATTTGTCCCTCTTCGAGAAATGATTTTCAAAACCCTAACCTGCTACTTTGGGGACTTGATTATCTGGACTTTTAATACTTCCTTTAGATATTTCTTTTCCGCATACATTTTGTTATCGGCTTCCGTGATCAAAAAATCCATATCCGGTCCTTCGGGATTCTCACTATCATATTCGGAGATACCATGGCTGACGCTGATCGAATAAGGTCTGTCTTCCCGCTCATTGATAGTTAGGTATCTTTGCGCAATCCGCTCCCAAACCATCTCCGCTTGTTCCTGCCCTATGCCTTTCAATACTATTAAAAACTCATCCCCGCCCATTCTTATAATAAAGTCCTCCTCGCGGATTTCCTGTTTAATGCCATTTACCGCACTTATAATGAGTTCATCCCCATATTTATGCCCTAGCTGATCGTTCACATCTTTCAGACCGTTAATATCAACAAAGCACAGGCTTATCCTCAGATGTCTTCTGCCGCCTGTCCGCAGTATTTTGCCTAACTTAGCCAAACCACTTCTACGGTTATAAGTTTCGGTTAATTGATCGTAGATCATTATATTAAAGTGCTCTTTCATCTCTAGTATTTCGTTTCTATTGCCTTTTCCGAGCCGTTTAGAATCATCAATAAATGACAGTTCCATGAGTTCCTGGGATAAAGCTATCATCGGCCTCCTAATACGGCTTTCAGTAGATATAAATGAATAACCGGCGACAATAATAATTAGCATTAACAGGCCCCCGTTAATAACGAGGGCATTAATAACTTTCTCCTTGGCATAAATAGAATAAGCAGTGACCATTTCATTAATTTCATCGACATAGGAATCTATATGCCGGTTAATCAATTTGCAACTTTCCTGGGTTAATTCGTCCGCTAGAATACTCCCGTACAATGGATTGAAATTCTTATGCCATTCTCGATCAATATTTCTCAGTTTCTCTATACTCTTAAAATGGTTAAAATTCTTTCCTTTTGCGTTTTGCGGATCTCCCAACTCCACCAATATCGATTCGAATTCTTCCATCCTTTGACGCAAGTTGCGTTTCAGATCAGTATTATTATAAGTGTAATCACTGCAAATCCGATTAGATAATTGCACCATATTATAACTCAACGCCCTTAACCTGCCGGATTGGTTGATGATTGCGGCATCACTTTCCATATCAATATAGGTCAGGGTATTTATTAGAACAATAAGGACGGCCAAGGCCACCAATAGTCCATGGGTGAGCAGAAGTTGATGCCTGATTTTCATAACATTTCCCCCATCCGGGCATGTATTTTTAATTATTGTACTTTATTCCTAATCATTCGTTATCTGTTCCGTAATTCCTTCAGTTTCCTACCTTTTCTTCCCTTTATATCACATTTTTTGCCGAGCCGTGTCTAACGGGCCAATTAAAAAATCCTTTCTGCAAATAATTGCGGAAAGGATTAGGTTTCTGGGCTATCCGGACATTTTACTATTATTCTTTTATTCTTGTTTTAAATTCTCATCTTTGATAAATCCCGCCAAGTATTTCTTGAACGGGTCATAGCGCAATTCGTAGAGATAGGTCCGCGGGGGCGGAACATCCTTTAATCCCCACACCAAATAGTTTACCGCATCCTGAACCCCTTTGCCGCAATTGGAACAAAAAATGCAATCAGCCTTGGTGGCCCCCAGCATCTTGAGCTGTTCGCCACAGCAACGGATATTATTGATGCCGTAAGGACTCTCGTCATAGACAAAACCATTACTGTCTAAAGCCTCCTTGAAACCTAACAAGCGATGGTTGGGGAAAGAATCCTGTAAATCATAACGATTATCGGGGATATTGCTATCTTCTGCTAGTACCCAATCACTGCGTCCTTCCAAAAACAAATGATACATACGGGAATAAATGCTATCGCGGATAATCCAGGAAAACCAATCTTCCCCATCCTTGGAAGCAAACCCGCCTTTTAGATAAAAGCTAAAGCCACTTTTGGCTTCGGGTAAGTCCTTTAATAAGGTAAGTTTATATATCATAATAATTCCCCTCTGGAGTTGATTTTTCTATTATAGCTCATTGATATAGACTAGGCAAAACGGCTAACCTTCCTTTACCGTATAGGTCTGCCAGGGGAGCAACATAAAATCTACACCGCTTAAAAACTTTACTAAATCCTGTCTTCCCTGATAAGTCGGAACAGTTGCCGATTCCTGCGCCATCAGAACTATAGGCAACGCTGGGAAAAACTTGGCAAAGGCCTTCCTAGCTTCGTTAATAGTGAAGTCATGTTTAAACACTTCCGGCTTCACGATTATAACCACAAAGGTAGTACCTTTTTCAGTAACTAAAGCCGCATCGAATGTCATAATTAAATACCTCCGCTTGCAAGGATAATTAGAGAAAACTATTAGGCAATCGAATGTATGTGCCATAAAAGCTAAGTATTAAATAAAGCCTATAGAATATGGTAATTTAAAAGGGTGCATAATGCAATACCCATGCTGATTGCATATAAAAAAACCCCGCTTGTTCACAAGCGGGAAGAAAGAGATTGAAATGTATGTAATAGCCTAAGCATATTACCGAATTTGAAGTTTATCGGGTTTTTCAGTTTTAGATCTTTGCCAACCGTAGAGGGCTTAATCGCTTTAATCTACCCCATAAAACGAAAGGTCGCGTCCCGGAAAAGGACACGACCAGTTAAGACTATGGTTGAAATAGCCCACTGCGTCTCCTTTCCACAATACGGGGAGGCATAGCCGTTTCCAGTCTATACCCATCGGCCTGGGGGTCATAGTTATTCACCTTAGACCCGTAGGCTTGGAAACAAATATTTAATTACAATAAAAAAACAGGTGTATGTGAATAATTAGCAACACCTGTCTGTCCGTCTGTCAAACAGCCAATTCTTACTCCTTTTCACAATACGGGAAGGCGCATCCGTTTCCAAATTACACCTAAAGGCTTGGCAAATCATAGCATAGCCTTAGACCTACCAGCTCGGAGATTATTATTCTTTGGAACTAGTCTATCACGCCTATTAGGCGAAAGCAATAGCTATTTTTTAACATAGTGCCGGAGTGGTTTCACTATCAGCATCATGCCCCCGTTTTTAGCGGGAGATAGAACTGCGAAAAATGTTAAAATCCACACTAGGTTGAAATAATTTTGCCAACATAAAGGCCCCCTCAACCACGAAGGGGCCCCATTTCTTCTGGAGCCGATGCGCGGATTCGAACCGCGGACCTGCTGATTACGAATCAGCTGCTCTGCCACTGAGCCACATCGGCTAGTATATTAACACATTGATAATAGCAGGGGTACGAAGCCGCGTCAAGCTAATGAGCGTAGAAGGCCAATCTGTAAAGGCGGGGATAAAATGAACTATTGATTTTCGGTTTAGTTCTTGTTTGCCCCCGGTCCTTTTCTTTCCACCAGGTAATAATAGCTGGGGTTGTTGGCGACAATGGTCTGGCAAGAAGGGCATATTTGATGCAAATAAGCCTTCCTATCAATTATTTGCACCATCTTTCTCAAGGCAGCTTTAGGGAAGTCTTTATTACATATATTGCATCTTTCCATGCCATTTATCCTCCCGGTTTCAGTTTTCCAGCGTACATGCTTTTCCAAAAATTCCTGGTATGTATATTGTTGCGTATGGGAGTCTTCTATTAATCACCCGTGGCTGGTGCCATATTTACCGATGATCCAGCGGAGGGATTCCTCTCCCCGCTCGGTATTTTCACGCGTCATGTGCACCACGGTAAACGAAAAGGGTCAGGGCATTCGCTGTTTAATGGTTGAGATATTATCAGCGTCCTTCAGCGCCCGAAGGGTCAGCGTAAATCTGCGTCTAAAAACCCCTTTCATGTCAATGGCAAGGGCTTTGCGGCTGCCGGGATGTGCTACCCTGCTACAAGTAAGCCCGCATGAATTCTAATTCGGTTTCCGCCAAACGGCACATTACTGAGCAGGCCAATTCCCTGACTTCCCCGTCCTCGTCAACCAGTTGGTCTAGAACTAGTTTTTCAAAAGGTATAGCGCTCATCCGGCTTACAACTTCCTCTATTTCTAGTTGGCAAAAGAAGGAGTTGAAAATATTCAGCAGGCTATGGAAATATTCAGCTACCCAATCCTCCACCTCTTCCTCGGCCAAAACACCGTTAATACGAGAAAATTTACTTATAGACATATTATCCCCCTTAAAACTAACCACGATCATTCGATTGGCCATAGCCCCACCTACATTCAGGCGGCTAGCCTTCGCTTCCCTTTCATAGCGGATGAAACCCCAAATGGAGCATATCTATATCTATATAATAATCACAATTATCTATCTTTATCAATAGCGATGCCTCTCCTCATAGATAAACCGCCATTTTTGTTTGGTTTCGGGACACCATAAATCGACCGTTATGCTACTGCAAATCAAAGGTTTATAAGCCGCACTTCCTTAACATGAGGACGGCAGAGTTCTGCTATATTCTGCATTTCCTCCCAGCTATAAGGCACTATCCCACCATAAGAGGGTGCTAAGGTATAGGCTGGGTTAAATTGCTGCAAAGAGTAAAGGGGAGCCCCCTCGATGTATTGCGCAATACTTCGAATATCTTCCGGGCTGTGCAATAGCGGCACAACTGTGGTTCGATATTCTACCATAACCGAGGCATTTTGCAGAAGGTTTATGGAATTACGGATATTGAAAAACTGTCTTGAACTCAGGCGCCCACTTGCCTGGAGATATTTACCGAATTCCAGGGGGGCTTTGATATCCATAGCTACATAATCCAACAGCCTTGCCTGCAGCAGATAGCTTAGTAATTCCGGATTACTGCCGTTGCTGTCCAGCTTAACAAGATAGCCCATCTGTTTTATCTGCTGCAAATCTTTCAGGAGCATTTCCGGGTGCAGGGTGGGTTCTCCGCCGCTTATGACCACCGCATCTAAGAAACCTTTCCTTTCCCGCAGAAATTCCAAGACAGTTTCGCTATCATAGTCCGTCTTCACCTTGCTGTCATCCCCGACAACCCCAGCCGATAGTGTGTTTTCCGCTACCGTTCCACTTTCTCCTTCTATCAGCAAATGGGCATTATGGCAGAAGGGGCAGCGCAAATTGCAACCCCGGGTGAAAACCACCGCCGCTATTTCGCCCGGATAATCCACCAGGCTTTGTTTTATAAGACCGGCATAATTCACCGCGCAAGCCCGCCCCTTTAACCCTTATTCTTTAGCCCTATCGGCTGACGACTTCTGATGAAGCTGCTATCGGTTTTTCTTTATCCACTGCCCGATCGAACATCTTTCTACCCTGAAACTCGGCTTGTTTGCCTGCATTCCACTGATCGACCGGCCTTAGGTAACCCACTACCCTGGAATAGACCTCGCAGGTAGTTTCTTTGCCCTCTACGGCACAAACAGGGCAGGTATGATTCTCGCCGCTGATATAACCGTGGCTGGGGCAAATACTAAAAGTGGGAGAAAGGGTAAAATAAGGCAAGCGGAACTGCTCGCAAACTTTCTTTACCAGCTTACGTGTGGAATTGATAGACGGGACCGATTCACCCAAGAAAATATGGAAAACCGTGCCGCCGGTATAGCGGGTTTGTAGTTGATCCTGCAGACTTAGAGCCTTGAATAAATCATCAGTATAATTAACCGGTAACTGAGTAGAGTTGGTGTAATAGGGCTCGGCACCTCTTCGGTAATCAGCTTCATTAGCCACGATAATATTAGGATATGCCTCTTTATCCTTGCGGGCTACACCATAGCTAACCCCTTCGGCCGGAGTTGCTTCCAGGTTATATATATTGCCGGTTTCCTCCTGGTAATCTGCTAGTCTCTGCCGCATGAAATCCATAACCTCCTGGGCAAAGGCCATGCCCTCCTCACCGGCTATATCAGAACCCAGGAAATTAAGACAGGCTTCATTCATGGCAATCAAACCGATAGTGGAAAAATGGTTCTTCCAGTACTGTCCCATGGCTTCCTTGACATTACGCAGATAGAATTGGGAATAAGGGTAAAGACCCGATTCCGTAAGATTCTCCAGTACTTTGCGTTTAATCTCCAAGCTATTGCGGGCCATATCCATAAGCAAGGCCAAACGCTGGTAAAAATCCTCTCTGTTCTTAGCCAGATAGCCCAGGCGGCTCATGTTTATAGTAACCACTCCGATAGAGCCGGTCAGGGGGTTAGCTCCGAAAAGCCCGCCGCCCCTTTTGCGCAGTTCCCGGTTATCCAAACGCAGGCGGCAGCACATGCTGCGTGCATCTTCGGGATTCATATCGGAGCCGATAAAATTGGAGAAATAAGGGATGCCATATCTCGCCGTCATCTCCCATATCTTATGATAGTTAGGATTTTCCCAATCGAAATCCTCGCTTATGTTATAGGTAGGAATGGGGAAGGTAAATACCCGCTCTTCCACATCCCCCTCCATCATAACTTCCGCAAAAGCCTGGTTAAACATGTCCATCTCCGCCTGGAATTCGCCGTAGGTAGCATCCATATAACGTCCGCCTATCACCACCGGTTCATTTTTCATGAACTCCGGCACTTTAAGATCTAGGGTAACATTAGTAAAAGGTGTCTGGAAACCAACCCGGGTGGGAACATTCATATTAAAAACGAACTCCTGCAAACCCTGCTTGACCTGGCGGTAATCCAGTTTATCGTAGTGGATAAAGGGAGCCAAAAGGGTATCAAAATTGGAAAAGGCCTGGGCTCCGGCTGCTTCGCCTTGCAAGGTGAAGAAGAAATTTACAATCTGGCCCAGAACCGAGCGGAAATGTTTGGCCGGTCCACTTGCCACCTTACCGCGCACTCCTTTGAAACCTTCTAAAAGGAGATCGCGGATATCCCAACCCACACAATAAACCCCCAGGATGCCTAAATCATGAATATGAAAATCACCGGCTGCCTGGGCCTGTCTTACCTCGGGCGGGTAAATCTGGTTAAGCCAATACTGGGAAACAATCAAAGAAGATATGTGAAAATTCATGCCTTGCAAAGAATAAGTCATATTAGAGTTTTCCTTGATACGCCAATCGTTGCGCCCCAAGTAATCAGCTATAATTTTGTTATTGAACAATAGCTGATTGGTTTCACGCATGTCCTCATGCTGCTTGCGATAAAGTATATAGGCCTTGGCGGTTTTATAGTTGCCGTTTTTGACCAGCACCCGCTCCACCAGGTCCTGGATGCCCTCAACGGTTGCTATCTCATCGTCATCGACATATTGGGCAATCTCTACTACCTTTTCGGTTAAATCCAAAGCGGTCTGATAATCCTTGCCTCCCACCGCTTGGGCTGCCTTCCAGATAGCTTTGGTAATCTTCTCCTTTTCAAAGGGGACTATGCGGCCATCTCTTTTTTTAATCTTGCTGATATCCATTGATGTATATCCTCCTTTTACCAACCACAATATATAGTGGTGCCTCATATGTTGTACCACTACATTAAGTATAAGTGTTTTTCTTTACTCGTCAAACCGGACAAGTCCCCCTTCGGATAACTAGCGGTATTTATGTCTTTATATATTGCCCAATCAGTTTATTTTATCGTATTTCTTGAATTTTTTGATACCTGAATAATAATGCACTTAAAAACCGCTTTTTTTGCTGCCAAGCCGGGAGGCCCCTTTGCCCTCACGGCTATGCTTTGCTATAATGGGTAAAAAGAATAATTGTGGCATATTATGGCGAAGAACTATCTATCCCTGTAGACAATAATAGGATTTTGCCGTTTGAAACTAATAGTAGGTGAAACAATGTTCCATATAGCGAACCTTTAGGGGTGCAGACCGGGCGAAGTGAAAGGAATGGATAGCAAAATGAGGATTATTGCCTTCAGTAATCAAAAAGGCGGTACAGGAAAAACCACTTCTACCATCAATATCGGAGCTGCCTTAGCCCTTTCCGGCTATAAGGTGCTGCTCATCGATTTGGACCCCCAGGCTAACCTGACCTTCTCCCTAGGACTAGATGTACTGGATATTAACCAAACAATAGGCCGCCTTTTACAGGAGGAAGAACTCTCTAAAGACCTTATCACAAATATCGGGCGGATTGAACTTATACCCTCTACCCCTTCAATTTACTCCATCGAAGCCGATTTATACCACAAAGCTGTCCGGGGAATGCTTCTGAAAAAGGCTTTGGCTGATTTTTCGCAACATGATTATGATTATATCCTGTTAGATTGCCCTCCTAACGCTGGGGTTTTTACCCAGAATGCCCTCCTGGCTGCCCGGGAAATCGTCATACCGGTACAAGCAGAATACCTAGCCCTACATGGTATGAGCCAATTATTAAAGACGCTGGAAGATATAAGAAATGAAGCCAACCCTGAACTAAAGCTAACGGGAATTATCGCCACCCGCTATGACCAAAGAAAAATATTGAATAAAGAGGTAATTGAAAAACTGAGTAAACATTTCGGTGACTTATTATTCAATACTATTATCCGGGAAAATATCTCATTAGCCGAGGCGCCCAGCTTTGGCATGGACATCTTCGCCTATCGCCCAAACAGTTCGGGGGCCAATGACTACTATCGCCTAACCGCAGAAATTATAAAAAGGGGTTTTAAAGATGAGTAATGAAAAAAGAATGGGAAATGATCCTTTTGCGAATTCTTCCCCCGAAGAAACGGGATTAGCTGTTGCAAAAGAATTTTCATCGGAGGGGCAAACCACAGCAACCCAAGCGGAGACCGGTTTCAAATACGCTGACGAGTCCAGCCAGATTATCATTAAACTGGATTTAGCGGAAAAAAATATCGCCGCCCAAAAGGATGAAATTATATCCTTGCGCCGGGAACTGGATGAATTAAAAAACCGGGTTAACACCCCTAAAGATGACCCGTTCCGATTCTGGCTGCGCTTCTGGTTCCCCTGGTTCTCCCGCTAATATCCTTCGCAAGTCGGTGCACGGGCCCTTTCGTTATCCTCATATAGAGCCCGTGCACCTGAAAATCACCATCCGCGGGATTCGCCCCCCACCCTTTTAAGCCCTCTATATACCCCGGTGGCCTTGGCCCGAGCAATCGCGCGCTTTTCTTTCTAATCAAGGAGCGAAGAGCAAGCCGGGCATATGGTCTCAGATATCGCAACGTCCCCTGATCCAGACCCGATTCGTACAGGGCATCTCGAGTCGGCTACTCCATTATTAACAAAGAACCATGAATCAATAATTGTTTTCCGATGTGGATATAATAGGGCTAATATGCTTCCCAGAAATTCCGGGCTTATTGGAAAGGGACAATAATGACTTTAACCGAGTACTACACCTATGTGCCCCCGCTTATAGCCATCATAGCCCTGGCAATAAAATGGAAGGGGATGAAGCAATTTATCCCGGTCGGGCTTTTTGCCTCTCTCTACGCTAATGCGGTTTGCCATATTGCTATGCACTTGGGTTATTGGAAATACCATGCTTTTATTGCGAATTTAGCCGTAGATTGTATCCTCACCCCTATTGCGGCTATGTTTTGGGTCCGGTACGCCCCCCGAGGGGCTCTTGCTTTAATCGGTTGGAACCTGATCTGGACCAGTATAATAGGGGTCTTAGAATTCCATGCGGTACACTATTCGAATGTACTTTGCTATTGCCGGGGCTATAAATGGTACATTTTATATCTATTATGGTTCATTTCCTGGTTTATTTGGTATGGTTTCCATATATGGTACAACAATGGGAAGGAAAATAACGTCTATGAAAAACCATAATATCCTTAAGGCCGCTCTTTGGAGTATAGCTATCCCCGGGTTAGGCCAATTAGCTAATGGGAAGTATTTGAAGGGGTTCCTGTTATTATTCCTAGAATTTTTGATAAATGTTAAATCCGGTTTAAACACATTTATTATATATAGCTTTCACCTACAGACTACGGCAGCGGTAAAAATGACCGATTACCAATGGTTGATGTTTTATCCCTGTCTATTTATGTTTGCTATTTGGGATGCCTGTCACGATGCCGGGGGCAAGGAAAACCCCCTATTTTTTCTTCCCGGGCCATTGTGGCTTATGATATTATTCTCCCTGTTAGGATTCGGGGCGGGTTTTGTTTTGATGCGGTTTTTGGGGGCTAAAAGGAATGCTGTTGCTGATAATAAACTATAAATGGCTTCCTATGTAAAGGAAGCCATGTTATCAACCATATTGACATAGTGCAAGAATTCCTAAAAAGTTCGCATAAGCAT
>CAYRCG010000036.1:0-16383 GCA_964422685.1 uncultured Syntrophomonas sp.
GGGTAAGATTCCCCGCAAGGCTCGGAATGACACTAGGAGGCTATTTTCATACTAAGCTTTCAACATTATTCGCGCGGTCAATCAATTATGCTTATTAAAAGGCTATAATGGTAGGGGGTGGAATTAATGGAGTACGAAGAAATGACAAAAGAGCAACTACTACAGGAACTGCATAAACTCAGGCAGGATAATATCCTATTAACCACTATTATCGAGGAGAAAGGAAGATTTTCTACTGAATATGACCTTCCTTTGTCGAGAAACGGGCTTTATCCGTTAAGGACGGAAGCCTTTTACACAAAAAGAACAAAACAAGAAGAAAAGGATATTATAGGCAAGGCATTCTATTCTAACCCGGAGATAATGGCAATAACCACTATGAAAGAAGGACGTTTTGTAGAGGTAAACGATGCTTTTATTGCAACTTTCGGCTATAAACGGAGCGAGATTATCGGGCACAGTGTATATGAACTGGATATATGGCCTGATCCTAAAAAAAGGGATGAAACAATAGAACAAACATATATGGAAAATGTGCAGGATATTGAAATAGAGTTAAAAACAAAGGGCGGTAAAATCGGAATCTTGCTGGTTTCTTGCGAGGCAATAGAGCTGAATAATGAAGAATGCCTTATAATAGTGGCCAAGGATATCACGGAGAGGAAACGGATGGAAAAGGCCTTGCGATTATCGGAGGAATGTCTTTTCAAAGCCTTTAATACCAGTCCTGTAGTTATGGCTATTACCACCCTGGAGGAGGGTCGGTTTATCCGGGCTAACCAGGCTTTCGGACGCGTTGTCGGCTATAATCATCAAGGGGTAATCGGTAAAACCTCGCTGGAGATAGGGTTTTGGATAAAACCACAGGAGCGTGAAGCGATGAAGAATAGTATCGCCGCCGGACATTCAGTGCGGGATATGGAGATTACCTTCGGTCGTATAGGGGGAAAGCAAGGGTTGGGGTTGCTTTCCGCCGAGGGTATTGAGAACGATGGACAAGCCTGCGTTCTCTGCGTATTTACTGATATAACCGAGCAAAGGCGGATGGAAGCGGAGATATTGCGTTTGGATAGGCTTAACCTAGTAGGGGAAATGGCCGCTAGCATCGGTCATGAAATCAGAAATCCCATGACAACTGTGCGCGGCTACCTGCAACTTATGCGGGAGGATAATGATAACGTAAAAGAGAAAGGTTACTTCGACCTAATGATAGAAGAACTGGATAGAGCCAATGGCATACTAACGGATTTTCTTTCTCTGGCCAAAGATAAGGTGACAGATATAAAGCCCAGGGACCTGAATGCTATAGTTAACAAAGCATTGCCGCTCATTCAAGCCAAAGCCCTGGGCATGGACCATTATATTAAATTAGAACTCGGTGATATCCCCCCCGTGCGTTTAGATGATAAAGAAATCCACCAATTGATATTAAACCTGGTTAATAATGGCTTAGAATCCATGGCTTTGCCAGGTTATGTAACCCTAAGAACCTATAGGGAGGCTGATGAAGTGGTATTGGCCGTTCAGGACCAAGGCGAAGGTATAGAGCCTTCGTTGTTGGATAAGCTAGGGACCCCCTTTCTAACCACCAAAGAAGAGGGGACAGGCTTAGGACTGGCGGTTTGCTATCGGATAGTGTTGAGACATAATGCCAAAGTGAATATAGAAAGTAGCGCTGAGGGCAGCACCTTCTATATTAAATTCCCGCTAAAAATCAATAGGAAGATGTAATACAACAGGGTTTAGATATTTAAGGAAGTGATGAGTAGTGGCGGCCTTAGCTATAATAAAGGAGGCGGAACAATCCCTTAGGATGACATTCGAGGAACTGGAGGAAACTGCCTATAGCAATCAGGTCCGGGTAATCGAGGCTTTTCATAAACATCGGGTGGGGGAATATTATTTCTGTCCCTCAACCGGTTATGGCTATGGTGATAGCGGTCGGGATGCTTTAGAAGGTATATTCGCAGATATTTTTGCTACCGAGGATGCATTGGTAAGAAGCCAAATCGTATCCGGGACTCATGCTATTTCAGCCTGCCTATTTGCCTTATTAAAGCCGGGTGATGAACTGATATCGCTTACCGGCAGACCCTATGATACCCTTTGCCGGATTATCGGCTTTGAAGGGGGAATCAATGGGACCTTGCTGGATAAAGGAATTAAATACACTGAAGTTGCTTTGGATGAAGGGGGCAAACCTGATCTAAAAGCTATCGCCGCAACTGTCAAAGATACTACCAGGATGGTTCTATTACAGCGTTCCCGCGGTTATAGTATCAGGCCGGCGGTAGACCTAAAGACTATTGCCGCCATTGCTAAAACAGTAAAGTCCAAAAATCCCGCTGTTATTATTATGTTGGATAATTGCTACGGTGAGTTTACTTCAGAGCGTGAACCGGGGAACTGCGGAATAGATATCATAGCGGGGTCACTGATAAAGAATCCCGGGGGTGGGTTGGTACCTTCCGGGGGATATATAGCTGGTAAACGTGATTTGGTGGAACAAATAGCCTTTCACCTTACTGCACCTGGGCTAGGCAAAGAACTAGGTGCCAGCCTGGCGGACAAGCGCGTTATGTATCAGGGTATATTCCTGGCTCCCCATATAGTGTTGCAGGCTTTAAAGGGGGCGGTGCTCCTATCGTATATTTTCGAAAGACTCGGTTATGAGGTTTTTCCCCGCTGGGACGAAAAGCGTTCGGACATTGTTCAGGTAGTTAAGCTTAAAGATGCAGAGGAAGTTTTGCGTTTCTGCCAGGAGGTACAAAACGCCTCTCCGGTGGATAGTTTTGTTACTTTGGAGTATGGCGAATTGCCGGCTTACCGGGATAAAATAGTAATGGCGGCTGGTACCTTTGTGCAGGGTTCTTCCATTGAGCTTTCCTGCGATGCCCCTTTACGCTCACCCCATTGCATATTCCTGCAGGGGGGACTGAGCTATGAACATTGCCGTTACTTGCTCAAGCGTTTGCTCGACATATTCCCGGCAAAATAGATAGGGGTTAGGGAAAAATAGTTTGTATCAATAGGATATAGGGAGTATCATAAATCGTAGTTCGAAGATAAAACAATATGAGGGGAGTGTATAAGATAGACGGAGGCATCTTGGCCCTAATAATAGTAGTTGTTTTACTATTGCTGGGGGTGAGCGGAACGATACTACCCCTGCTACCGGGAATACCGTTGATGTTTGTCTCAATAGCGGCTTACGGCTGGTACGAGGGTTTTAATATCATTACCCCCAAATATATTTGCATAATTGCAGCATTGACGGTTATTTCGTTGATAGTGGATTATCTTTCTACTGTACTGGGGGCAAAATATTTCGGCTCCAGCAAGAAGGGTATATGGGGAGCCCTTTTGGGTACCTTCATCGGACTTTTCCTTTTCCCGCCTTTGGGGCTTCTGCTAGGACCTTTCCTAGGGGCGATGCTAGGAGAGTATCTGGAGATGCAGGATATAGAGAAGGCGGCTAGAATCGGTGTGGGTACGGTTGTGGGCTTGTTTTCCGGTATGGTCTTTAAGCTAGTATTAGCCATCGGTATTTTTGTATCTTTTCTGGTTGTAGTATTTTGATTCATAAGACGGAGGGTAAACTTTGAATAGGGAATATATTTTACAAAAGGTAATAGAGGAAAATGTTAAATTCATTCGTTTGCAGTTTACGGATATATTAGGGGTATTGAAGGCTATTTCTATTACTGCGGACCAATTGGAGAAGGCATTAAATGGGGAGCTTATGTTCGATGGTTCCTCGATAGAAGGATTTGTTCGTATAGAAGAATCGGATATGTATCTCAAACCCGATCCAGCGACCTTTTTGGTTTTGCCTTGGAACAGCACTACCTCCAAGGCGAAAACCGCCCGGATAATCTGCGATGTTTATACTTCCGATGGAGAGCCCTTTGAGGGGTGCCCCCGTTTTGCTTTAACCCGGGCTATCAGAGAAGCCGAGGAAATGGGTTTCAATATGCAGGTGGGGCCCGAGCCTGAATTCTTTATGTTTCACCTAGATGAAAACGGGATACCTAGCCTGCAAACCAACGATAAGGCGGGGTATTTCGATCTGCCCCCCGTGGATAAAGGGGAGGAAGCCCGGCGGGATATGGTCGAGGTCCTACAGAGTTTGGGTTTTGAAATCGAGGCTTCGCACCATGAGGTGGCCCCTGGGCAGCACGAAATAGATTTTAAATATACGGATGCCCTAAAAACTGCTGATAATATCGTAACCTTCCGTATCGCCGTACGAGTCGTTGCCCAGCGTCACGGTCTTCACGCCACTTTTATGCCTAAACCGATTTATGGGATAAACGGTTCCGGTATGCACCTGCATGTTTCTCTATTCCAAGGGGGGAAAAATATTTTCTTTGATTCCGCGGCTGCAGATGGATTAAGTGATAATTGCCGCTATTTTATCGGGGGAGTAATGAAGCATGCCCGGGCTATTGCCGCTATAACTAATCCGACGGTCAACTCCTACAAGCGGCTGGTACCCGGCTATGAAGCCCCGGTATATATCGCTTGGTCGCATCGAAATCGCAGCCCTTTAATCAGGATTCCAGCGCGCAGGGGCGTGGGAACCAGGATAGAGATACGCAATCCCGATCCAACTTGTAATCCATATTTGGGTTTAGCGGTAATCCTAAAAGCGGGTTTGCATGGTATACGAAAGCGGGTGCTACCGCCGCAGCCGGTGGAGCAGAACATTTACGAAATGGATCTGGCTACTAGGAAAGAACAGGGAATAGAATCATTGCCGGAAAATCTCTATGAGGCTATAGATGAACTGCGCAGGGATGAAATAATCCGGGAAGCATTAGGGGTACACATTTATTCCCGTTTTGTGCTGGCCAAAATGAAAGAATGGGAGAACTACAGTTCCCGGGTTTATGATTGGGAACTGGCGGAGTATCTGGAAAAGTTTTAAGGAAACAGCTATATTCTACGTAATAAACCGGCTACTTTGCCGGCAATGTGTACATCGTCGACTATGAGGGATTCCATGGAGGCATTTTCCGGCTTTAGCTCTATATAATCTTCCCTTCTATAGAAACGTTTTACGGTGGCTTCATTTTCCATCAGGGCTACTACGATTTCCCCATTAGCTGCGTCAGCTTGTTCCCTTATGATGAGATAATCTCCATCCAGGATACCGGCTTCTATCATGCTTTCACCCTTTACCTTCAATATGAAATGGGTTCCGCTCCCCAGAAAATCCACCGGTATAGGTAGATAGTTATCGATGTTCTGTTCAGCTAGGATAGGGGAACCAGCCGCTACATTACCCACCACCGGGACAGATATTGTTTCGCCCGGCTGTAAAGGTTCATCTCCCAAGGGTATAATAGCCCTAGGTTTAGCAGGGTCCCGGCGCAAAAGCCCCTTTTCCTCCAATCGAAGCAGATGGGCATGGACAGTCGAACTCGACTTTAGCCCGACGGCCCGGCCTATTTCCCGGACTGACGGGGGGTAGCCCTTCTCTTTATAGCTTTGCTTAATAAACTCCAAAATCTGCTTTTGTCTTTTCCCCATTTTTACTTCTTTATTCATATGTACCCTCCTTAAGGGATTTATTCTAATTATAGCACGTAATAAGGGTGAAAAAACAATTGTTCGTTTAATTCCAGAAGGAATCCCGGTCCGCATTCTCGATACTGGTTAGGAATTTCTTGCGCGCTCCCGGGAAGCGAGATTCTATAAGATTTAGCAATTCCTTGACTTCGGCCCTTTTGCCCCGATTATTTGCGGGACATAGGTTAAAGGAAACAGATAGTCCTTTGGCTGCTACAAAACGTGTTATATCAGCTTCCTCTACATAAACCAGGGGCCGGATTATGGTTATATCCATTCTATCCAGGTAGCTGCTAGGCTTAAATAGCCTAAAACGGCCCTCGAATAGCATGGAAAGAAACATGGTATTCACGGCGTCATCGAGGTGGTGGCCCAAGGCTACCTTATTGCAGCCTAGGCTTTTAGCCACTCGGTTAAGGGCCCCTCGGCGCAGGTTAGCGCAAAGGGAACAGGGGTTTTTTTCCTGGCGATTATCGAAAACTATCGACCCTATAGTGGTTTTCTCTATGTTCAAGGGGGTATTAATCTCGGCGCAAAATGAGCGCATTGCCTCGATGTCATTTTTCCAACCCAGATCGAGGAATACGGGGAAAAGAGAGAAGTCTAAAGGGGTATATTTTTTTAACAAGTGCAGAAAATAAAGCAAGGCAAGGCTATCCTTGCCGCCGGACATCCCTATAGCTATCCTATCGGAATTCTCCACTAAGTCGTATTTCAGGTTGGCATCCCGCACTTTTTTGAAAATCTTTTTTTCCAAACGAATACCCATCGGTTCACCGTCCGGTTGCGTCTGGCTTTTTCAGGCCGGTGCAGGGTGGTAGCAGCCAAATATAATCAATGCTTGCGGTTTTATTCTTGATTAAAACGGTCAATACCTTCACCTCTTGTTCCCTAGAGTAACTCATGGTTTTGATAATATCAAACCCTTAAATACGTTAAAACTAATAGTATTATAAAAAGGCAACATGTTATACTCAAAAAAAGGGGGTATTATAAGTGAAACCTATTTATGTTATAGGCCATAAGAATCCGGACATTGATTCTGTAGCGGCGGCTATAGCCTACCAAGAATACAAGGAAAGGACGACAGAACAAGATAATTATATTGCAGCAATGGCCGGTGAAATGAGCGATGAAATAAAATTTGTCTTAGATACTTTTGGTTTTACCCCACCGTTGCATGTAAAGAATGTAAAGACTACTGTAGAGGATATTCTGGATGAAAAAGAACCCTTTGGCGTTAGCCGGAAAATGAATTTGATGGAGCTGAGCAACCTCTTACGCAAGCAGAAACTGAAGACTGTCCCTGTGTTAGATGAAAATAAAAGATTATTGGGCTTGATTACTATCGGTGATATGGCCATGCTTTTTATGAACAGTCTATTGCATCAGGAGAACCTGGTGCAAAGCCAGGTAATACTAGCAGAGCTTTTAGATAAAAAAGTGACCGAAATAATGAAAACCCGAGATTTGATACTTTTTGAAAAAGATGAAACTGCGGACGAAGCCCGTAGGCTTATGCTTTCCACCCGCTTCAGAAACTACCCGGTAGTAGACGGAGAGAACCGATTTCTGGGTATTATCTCCCGCTACCACCTTTTGAATATGCGACGCAAACGGCTTATATTGGTGGACCATAATGAAAAGAAACAAGCAGTAGAAGGGATAGAAGAAGCGGAAATACTGGAGATAGTAGACCACCACCGGGTAGGTGACCTGCAAACCATTTTCCCCATATATTTTCACAATGAACCGGTAGGATCCACCTCTACCCTAATAGCGGAAAAATTCCTAAACGGAAAAATGCCCATCTCCAAAAATCTTGCCGGATTGCTGTTTTCAGGCATGCTTAGCGATATGATGCTTTTCAAGTCACCGACCACTACCGCCAAAGACTTGCACATAGCCGAAAAACTCCAAGAAATATCGGGATTGGAAGCCCTGAGCTGGGGGAGAACCTTGTTCGAAAACAGCCACCAACTGGATAAGCTAGGTGATGAAGAACTGATTTCTGAAGACCTTAAGGAATATAGCAGTGCGGAATTAACCTTTGCTATTTCCCAGATTGAAACAATTGACCTAACCAGTTTTTCAAAACGCAAAGCCTCCTTCCTAAAGTCTATGCAGGAGATATGTGAGCGCAAGGCCTATGCCTTTATATGCTTAATGGTAACCGGCATTTTCGAAGAGGGAACTGAATTACTTTTTGCCGGGGAAAAAAGCCCTCTGCTGGAAAGGGCTTTCGGGGGGGATAGCGAAGAAGGGGGAATATTCCTGCAAGGAGTCATGTCGCGTAAGAAACAGGTGGTGCCGGTTATATATGAAACCCTGCGTCAGCAAAATCTCCTCTAATTATTAATATAGTGGGCATGAGGGACCCGTCATTCCGGACGCAGTGAGGAATCTTAACCCCATTTTCGACGGTAATTAGGCCCTCGGCCACGGGGTTAATGAATATAAAGCCTCCTCCCATAAAATTATTGAACTTTTAAAACCCGGAATAGGCTCCGGGTCTTTTTTCTTTTCTGCATAAAGTAGGGCAAGGATAAATATCTTTTTCTATAGGCTGGTGAAAAATACGCTACTAGAAGTATTAGTTTCGTGAAAGGTTGCCCGTACCAATCTGAAAAGGAGATAGCTATGTATTTGAAACAGCGGATAAAACAACATATTAGGGACAACCGCTGGCAGTACTTGCTCATATTACTAATCTTTATAGCCGGTGTAGCCTTGGGCAGCTTCAAGGTATCCGGTTTGGAAGGGGGAGTAAGGACTCATTTGCTACAGATGCTAGATAACTATTTGAAGGGAGGAATAGAGGGAAATCTAAATGGTAGCAGTATCTTTGCCAGTGCCTTTTTTCACCAAAGCAAAACTATCCTGTTAATATGGTTTCTCGGCCTAACGGTAATCGGCTTCCCCTTGATCTTGGCGGTGGTATTCTTCCGGGGTTTCTCCCTGGGTTTTACCCTAAAGTTTTTATTCCAGGAAAAAGCCGGTGCCGGTATTGTCTTGAGTTTCATATCGGTTCTTCCCCAGAATATCGTTTATATACCGTTTCTGATAATGTGGGCCGTAGTGGCTATCAACGCTTCGCTGTATTTGATTAAGGACAATAAAAACAATTATCTGCCCTTAGGAAGCGCCTTAATAGGGTATAATTTGCTGATGCCACTATTTATAGTCATTTTTTTACTGGGAGCTTTTATTGAAGCTTATTTATCCCCTTGGTTGTTAAGGCTCCTGCTATAAAGCGAAAAGCTACTTTACTTTGGAGGTGAATCCCTGTGATTGTACTCATAAACAACTGGAAAAGGAAGGCCCTAAATTTCTTTATATTATTAGTGCTAATCCTAGCCTTCGTGGTGGCTGTTCCTAGTATGACCGGAATACTGCACAAGCAGATTCCCGCCCTCGGCAACTGGTTTAAAGAAGGGCAACCTAGCGGTAATCCCATGCGCGTAGAAACGGAAAAAAACCATAACCGCTTCGAAAAAGCTATGGACCAATTCGTATTTAAACTGCAAAACTTTTATATCGACGAGAAAGAGTAAGGCAGGAAAAGGAGGGAGTTATGTCAAAACATAAGAATATAATTAAAACTGGAAAGGGTAACAGGGGAATAGGTGCAGAATTCCATAGACGATTTTATAAATTATCTGAATTTCGAGAAGGGCCTAGCAACTAACTCTCAAAAGGCTTATAGGCGCGATCTTATTAAGCTATGGGCATATTTAATAAATAACTCCGCGGGCTTATGCCCCCGGGATATAGGCAAACATGATATAATAGCTTTTCTCTCTTGGCAGTTGGAACAGGGGGCTGCGCCTTCCAGCATCGCCCGCAGCCTTTCTAGTATCAAAAGTTTTTTTAAATTTCTTGTAATGGAAGGGGCGGTTGATAAAAACCCCAGCGGTGATTTAGAGACTCCGAAAATTAAACGCAGATTGCCCCAGGTCTTATCTATCGAGGAAGTGGACAAACTAATGGAACAACCCAATCCGGTTATGCCCCTGGGTATCAGGGACAGGGCTATGTTAGAGTTGATGTATGGAACGGGGGCAAGGGTTTCGGAGCTTTTATCCCTGCAGATAGAGGACCTCAATCCAACAGCAGGTTTTTTGCGTTGTATGGGCAAAGGCAGCAAAGAAAGGATTATACCCGTAAACCAAACCTCTATTGATTGGGTGCAGCGCTACTTGGCTCGATCCCGCAATTCGTTTTCAAAAAGTCCCGCGGAAAGAACGCTTTTTTTAAACGCTCGGGGAAGGCCTTTAAGCCGGCAAGGATTCTTTAAAATACTAGGGGGGTATGTTAAAAAAGCTGAATTGGAAAAGGAAGTCACCCCCCACACCCTCAGGCATTCTTTCGCCACCCATCTGTTGGAAAATGGGGCCGATCTTAGAGCTGTTCAGGAAATGTTGGGTCATGCTGATATCTCCACAACCCAAATATATACCCACCTGACGAAAAGCAGGTTGCGCGAGGTCTACCGGCAATACCACCCCCGTGCATAGTGCCCGTCTTCGCGGACACACCGGATGTTCTCTATGGCCGCAATTAAGGAAGCCGCGAGCGGGATATTTATACAAATAAATGCATGATACTTACTTTTGGCGGCGGAGGTTTTATAAGTGGAATTCTTCGAGGGGCAAGCGGAAGATATGTTTTCGGTGGCTACACCACCTATGGATAACAAAAAAGTGGAGGGAATTAGCCTTGGCTAAAAGAGCTATATTAATAATACTGGATAGTGCCGGTATAGGGGAAATGGAAGACAGTATTCTGTACGGGGACCAGGGCAGCAATACTATCGTTAATACTGCCCGGGCAGCAGGAGGCCTAAAGCTTCCCTGTATGCAGAGCCTAGGCTTAGGTAATTTGGATGAAATACCCGGAGTGAAGCCTGTGCGCCAGGCACTGGGCGCCTACGGCAAAATGAAGGAGAAGTCACCCGGCAAAGATAGCACCACCGGTCATTGGGAACTGATGGGGCAGATCTTGCAGCTGCCTTTTCCCACCTATCCTGATTGCTTCCCCCCTGAATTAATTGAGGAATTTGAAAGGAAGATAGGAAGAAAGACCTTGGGCAATGTGGTAGCTTCAGGAACGGAAATAATAGAAAGGCTGGGAAAGGAGCATATACAAACCGGTCGGCCTATTGTTTATACCTCAGCAGATAGCGTTTTCCAGGTGGCTGCTCATGAGGAAGTTGTTCCACTGGCGGAGCTTTATAACATCTGTCAAATTGCCCGGGAGATGCTGGCGGGAGAAAATGCTGTAGGACGTGTTATTGCCCGCCCATTTATCGGCGACTCGGGGGGCTTTCGGCGTACAGCCAACCGCCGGGATTACTCAATGCCTCCGGAGCGCAATCTTCTGGATGCTGTTACAGAAGCGGGGCAGCAGGTCATAGCAATAGGCAAGATATATGACCTATTTGCCGGTAGGGGGATTAGTGAAAGCCGCCCTAGCAAGAATAATAGCCAGGGAATAAAGCTCATAATCGAGGCGATAAAAGAAGATACTAGGGGAATGATATTTGCTAACTTACTGGATTTTGATCAGGTATATGGACACCGCAATGACGCCATGGGCTACGCTCGGGCCTTAGAAGAATTCGATCTTGCATTGGCTGAAATAATGTCCGCTCTACAACCGGATGATCTGCTGTTTATCAGCGCCGATCATGGTTGTGATCCGACTACCCCCAGCACGGATCATTCCCGGGAGATGGTGCCAGTTCTGGTTTATGGTGCAAACTGCCGGCCCGGAGTTGACCTAGGGGTCAGGGAAAGTTTTGCTGATTTGGGACAGAGCATAGCCGAGTACTTGGGAATAGATTCTCGCGGACTCGCCGGGAAAAGTTTCTATCCGCAGATAAAAGGCTAAAATCTTTTGCCGCTTTTATAATTTTTATTATTCGGTTCTTAACAACCGCTATCACACTTCTATAGTGCCCATAATTCCGTAATTATACAAGGTTCGGGCAAAGCATTCTACACTAACTTTAGCCCCGCTGGCTAGATGAGTGAGAATACTACGACTGCCTGCTGCTACACTTTGTAAACCCGGATCAGCACCAATTACTTCCCTGGGCATGGAGTGATAAACGCCGGAGAAAGGGTATGGTTTTCCGGCATTATCTTCCTCATAAGAACGATTTCCCGGGGGGTATTTTTGGCCGGGCAGGTGAATACCGCTGGTTATAGCCAGGTATTGGGCGTCACCGGGGCTGTAGGTGTACCAAGAATATCGATTATTTATAAGCTGCATTTCTGCCGGGAAAACATCCTTTCCCAGGCCTTCCAGGATAATTAAAGCTACCCTTTCTGTTTTCAATAATTCTCGTACTAACGGGGCAATATCAGTAATATCAGCTAAGGGAAAGGGACTGAGCACAGGTATGTAAGGGTCTTGACTGCTAATACGATAAACCTTTCGCGACATAGTACCCATACCCCGGAATTGAAAAGCGGGTTGGGCAACCAGTAAATAATCAGGCAAACGCCTGGCAAAATCGGCCGTGCAGGGCCATTGGGTTTCAATAGTGGCTTTGGGAATAATCATACTAACCCGAGAATCTTCTGTTAGCCTCTTTATGTCTGCCGGAGAAGGGCCATATAGTCCCGCATAAGAAACCCCCATACCGGCACCGACAGCTAAACCATCAAGGAAGGTAAGATCAATTTCCCCCTCCAGGGGACGAGTTCCGCCTGTTCCGACGATAACAGGGGTAAAGCCCGTTGCGCGGGCAAAATTATTAGCCTGTGCCAAACATTGGTGGGCCAATTCCGACCAATTATACCTCTCTGGCAAAGCAAAGGTTGACAGGAAAAAAGGGGTGGCATAACTTAGGAAGATGAAGTTGGGGTTAAACAGATGGATAAGTCCCAATCCTACATTACTGACCCAGGCTAAACTATCGGGGGATAAATCACCCGGGTAAGGATGAGCGCGCATTAGCTTTTGCAGAACCTGTACCTCCGGTTTAATCGGAGGCGGGTGTATTTTCTTCCCATTGCGAAAATCTAAATTAGTTTGCCATTCCCCAACATCAATTATAGCTATTCTTTCCAATCTAGGCCCTCCCCCTCATTCCATAAAGTCCATCCGCCTAACAAACGCAACTTTCTCCCGCAGGATGGGCAACTATCGTCTAATAAATGACAAGCCATGGATTTGGCTCCGCAACCTCCCAGATTAATTCGCTCTATCAACACTTTACCGCAGTCTGGGCAAAGGGTATTAACCCATTCTGAGCCTACGAAATTGCCGAAATAAATGTAAGCTAGTTTGCTTTCCTGTTCCCGCAAAGAACATTCGATAGCATCAATGGAGGGGGCGGACATGCCTTTCATTTCATATTCCGGAAGCAAACGGAACACATGCCAGGGAATTTCCGGATCCTGGGAAGCAATAAATGCAGCCGCGGCAGGGATATCATCACTATTTAAACCCTGGATTACCGGAGTAGTAATCTCCAGGTGGGTATATTCAGCTAAATAGGCAATATTGCGCAATACCGGCTTAATATCGGCAACCCGAATATAGCGCCGGTAAAAATCACGGCTCATAGCCTTAAGGCTTATATTAATAAAGGAAAAGGTTTTCACCATTTCCACAGCTACCTGCGGAGTAAAATACCCGTTACTCATACAGCCCATTTCAATGCCCTGTTCCCGTGCGACCTCCCCGATGGTGCGTAAAGATGGCCAGGATACAGTAGGTTCGTTGATAGCAAAGACAATATTATGACAGCCGCTCTGGCTGGCTTTTTGGATTAGTTTATCCGGTTGCAATGGCCATAGATTTACCGATTCAGGATTAACCCTAGCTACATGGGCATTAGAGCAGTACTGGCAGTCAAAATTACAACCGGCACTACCTAACAACAGACTACGGCTACCCGGGTAGGCATGGAAGAAAGGCAATGATTCAATATGTGTGACCCCGATGGAATTCCAGCAAAAAGGATATATTTCTACTACTTTCCCCTGCTCCTCCCGGTACATTTTGCAATAGCCTTCCTGTCCCTCTCCCAAACGGCAGTGCCATTCGCAATAATCGCAAGAAATAGACATAGGCTCACCTCTTTCTTAACCGTTCCACTTTTTGTCCTGCTCCCGAAGCAGGAGATAGCCCCGAAAGGGTGACCCCATCATAACTTGACCCTGGGGAGTTTACAACTACTAAATTGGTTAAATAAAGGGGGAAAAGCCTATCTCTATACGTTTGCGGGATTAAGACTAAAGTTACTCCGCCCTAGACAATAGGTTATAATTGGACATATCAGATTGGTATAAACTTTGGTTAAATACTGTCTTATTAGAAAAGGCTATGTACAGAATACTTCGGGAGTGTATTTATTAATGAAAATGCAGAATATTATCGGAAAAAAGCGTGACGGCGGGGAATTAAGCCGGCAGGAAATAGAATTCCTCATCAGGGGGATTACTGACGGGAGCATCCCGGATTACCAAATTTCCGCTTGGGCGATGGCGGTATATTTCAAAGGTATGAATTCCAGGGAAACACGGGATTTGGCTTTAGCCATGGCTGAATCCGGAGAGATTATGGACCTATCGGCGACTAAAGGGGTTAAAGTGGATAAACATAGTACCGGAGGGGTTGGAGATAAGACTACCCTGGTGGTTATCCCGCTGGTAGCGGCAAATGCCGTACCGGTTGCTAAAATGTCTGGTCGTGGATTAGGTCATACCGGGGGGACTATTGATAAATGCGATTCTATTCCCGGTTTTAAAACAGAAATGTCGCATAGGGCTTTTTTAGAACAGATCAACCGTATTAAAGCGGCGATAGTGTCGCAAAGTGGCAATCTGGTACCGGCTGACAAAAGACTATATGCTATTAGGGATGTCACCGCTACCGTTGACAGCTTACCATTGATAGCCGCCAGTATAATGAGTAAAAAAATAGCCTCCGGCGCGGAAGGAATAGTATTAGATGTCAAGGTGGGTAGCGGCGCTTTTATGAAAGAACACGAAGAAGCTCAGTGCTTGGCCCGGGCTATGATTGACATCGGTACAGGAGCAGGTCGCAAGGTGGTGGCTGTGCTCAGCAATATGGATAAACCGCTGGGAAAGGCAGTCGGAAATGCCCTAGAGGTTAAAGAAGCTATTGATACTTTGAAGGGTAGGGGACCTTCGGATTTGGAAGAACTATCTATAGAACTAGCGGCCCAGATGATAGTGTTAGGGGAGAAGGCCGCCAATATTGATGAAGCTAGGGATTTGGCCCGTTCTGCTTTGCAAAATGGTACGGGATTGGCCAAATGGAAGCAGCTGGTGGAAGCCCAGGGAGGAAAACTGGACTATTCTCAGCCATATTATGGTTTGCCAGAAGCTAGTATTAAGAAAAGGCTTATAGCAGACAAAGAAGCTTATGTGGAATATATCGATGCATTGGATGTAGGTCAGGCTGCTATGTTATTGGGAGCAGGAAGGGAGGAAAAGGAGGATACTATTAACCATGCCGTAGGTATAGAACTACATAAAAAGCCGGGGGATATGGCAAAGGCTGGGGACACCCTGGCCCTAATCCATGCTAATGATCACGACAGTATGGCAAAAGCTCGGGACCAGCTTTTAGGGGCTTACCGCTTTTCGGATAAAGCCCCGAAAGAGAAACCCCTTATTATCGAGACCATCAGCGGGTAACGATTCATCGACTACCTAGCCCTTTTGCCGCTTAGGACTGCAAACTATAGCGAAGATAGGGTTGGATTACCAGGATTGCCGATGGTGAAGAATAGTCCCTAGTCCAAAAGGGCAACCAGCCGCTCAAAACCTTCTGCATCCCCTTCCTCCTCGGGAATAGGGCGTTTGAACAGTAAGGTTTCGCGTTCGCGTTTGTTCTTATCCTTCATGGCTTTAAAGGTTACGACCGCCTGGGATAGAATTAACGCATCCTGAGATTTATCGGCAAAGCTATAAATACGGTCTACCTTAGTTATCTCGTTTAGCTTGAAGCTATAAATGCCCATTTTTCCGTCTTCGGCAATCTGTACCCAAATCAGCACCTTTTCCATTAGGAAGACACTTTCCTCTGTAAAATGCTTGCCGGCCCACTGATTGCCGCCCCGATAGTATTTGTACCAGGCTTTTAGTTCTCCGCTACGTTGCAGACGTTCCTGCAGATGGGGAAAGGTTAACTCACTTTTATAAATCTTCTCGGCAATAGTTTGCCATTTTTCTGACATATAGACCTCCATAAAATGTTATATTGCTTTGTTAATTCCCATGGTCTAATGGGCGCAAATACCGGCGAACACCCTCACTACTTTACTTTTTCATATTAGGCTACCAGGTCGACAACCTGACCTACTTTGGAATTAATGGTTTTACTTAATGCAGTAACATCTTTGGTGTTGAAGAGTTTGCTTATTTCCTCGCCGTGAATTTTCAGCATATGATCCTGCATCTTGCCTATGAAAGCCACCGATTGACTAGCTTGTTCCTGTGATTTGATAAGCATTAAAATCCCCGCAGCAGTTGACATAGCGCCAGGTTCTAAGCCGGTAATTCCAATATACATAGCCGATCCCTCCTTTTCCAGGAAGTTAGTATGAAAATAGCCTCCTAGTGTCATTCCGAGCCTTGCGGGGAATCTTACCCCCGCAAAACTTACCATCCTAGGGGAAGATTGCCACGTCGCTCCGCTCCTCGCAATGACACAACGCCCGGTCATTCCCAGCCTAAGGCGCATTTTCATCATTGTTTGTGACCTCGGGTCATGGGGGTTAATATGAAAATAGCTTCGTAGGTATGGCGGCTTAATAGAATATAC
>CAYRCG010000037.1:0-16123 GCA_964422685.1 uncultured Syntrophomonas sp.
AATCTTCCCCTAGGGTAATATGCTTTGTGGGGGGAAGATTCCTCGCAAGCTCGGAGTGACACTAGGGGGCTATTTTCATATTAATTATTGGTCCGCAGAGGAACTAATACATAAACATAATTATCTTTAGCCGGGTTTTTTATCATAGCTTGCCCCATCGCCCCGGACAAGCTTATAAGCAATTCATCCGTTTCCCCTTCCAGAGCCTTCACCGCATCCAGGAAATAATTAGTATTAAAGGAAATTTTCAATTCCTCATCAAACTGTATATTATCTTTTATTTCAACTATATCGGCAATTTCACCCATTTTTTCCGAAAAACTATTTACTTCAATTTCATTTTCCAGAAATCTAAAACGGGTATATTGTATTTTTAATTTATCATCCGAGGGGATAATCCGCGCCCTTTCTAAAGTGTCGACTAAAACATGAGTATCAAGTTTTACTATGTGCGTGAAAGCATGGGGTATTACCTGCTCGTAATTAGGATACTTTCCCTCGATCAACCGTGACAGTAACAAATAATTCTCTCGATAAAAAATTATATTGTTTTTGCTTATACCTATATGTATTTCTTCTGGGCTATCATCTATTACCCGCAGTAATTCATTAGATGTCCTTGTCGGAATAATAAAATTCATAGGCTCTGCGGGTGCGGTAACTGTACAAGAATAACAGGCTAAGCGATGGGTATCGGAGGCCACTATATTCAAATTACCATCTTCCTTTATATCGAATAGAATACCGGTGAAATATTGGCGAAAATGAGTATGTGCGGCAGCAAATGCGGTTTTTCTAAAAGCATCTTTTAATGATTCCGGTCCAATGGTTAAAATCGGTTTAATGTCATTTATAGGGAGTTTGGGATACTCGTAATCACTATATATATTTACGAAACCGGAGGAACGACCATATTTAATATCTAATTGGGCTTTTTCATGATTTAGTTCGATAATGACCTTCGTCTCGGGTAAAGATCTGATTAAATCATAGAAATAATAGGCATTCACTAATACACTACCGTTTTCGATAATTTCTACTTTTGTTGTACTGGCTTTTATGCCTATCTCTGTATCAGTAGCTGTCAGGGTCAAACCGGTTTCGGAATTTTCCAGCAACAAACCGGATAGAAAAGTCACAGCACTCTTACTGGAGGCGGCACGGTAAACCATACCAGTAATAGACAATAGTTCTTTTTTTTCGATTATAAACTTCACGAATTAACCTCCAATATCCCTTTTATTCTTTTTTATTATTAACAACTAGTAGTATTAGTAGTAGGGAGTTTATTTTTGTGGATAAGTATTGCTAAGCCCTAAAACAGGGGGTTAGCGCAAGTTGATAACTTGTGGATAAAGTCTATAAAGGCTACGGTTAAAGATCACTTCTATGGGGAAAATTATACCCCTTTTTGCACAGTGTAATTAGGGTCTATTTTTTGGCACAATAATTCTATTTCGGTAGCCAGCTCTCGATTAGACAATAATTCGGTAGAAAGTTTGTCGTGGGCGTGCATCACCGTAGAATGATCCCTTCCCCCGAACTGCTCACCTATTTGGGGAAATGAAGCATCGGTCAATCTACGGCAAAGATACATGGCTATATGCCGGGGATAGACCAATTGCCGGGTTCTTTTCTTAGAGGAGAAATCATTAATTTGCAGGTTATAATGACTAGCAACGGTTTTTTGAATAGCTTCTATGGTAATCTTGCGTGGCTGGGGAGGGGGTAAGATATCCTTTAGGGCCTCGGCTGCGGTATCCATATTCAAAGGCTTGCTATTAATAGTAGCGAAAGCTACTAGCCTGATTAGTGCCCCCTCGAGTTCGCGGATATTAGAATCGATATAATTGGCGATATAATCCATAACCGAAAAGGGGATATCTAGCTTTTCCCCTTGTGCTTTTTTGCGCAGGATAGCAATCCTGGTTTCCAGGTCGGGTGGTTGGATATCGGTAATTAAACCCCATTCGAAACGGGAGCGCAAACGATCTTCCAAAGTTGGAATATTGCGGGGAGGTCTATCGCTAGATATAACTACCTGTTTATTAGATTCGTGCAAGGTATTAAAAGTGTGGAAAAATTCCTCTTGGGTACGCTCTTTACCGGCAAGAAATTGAATATCATCAACGAGCAGGACGTCAATACTGCGGTATTTATTCCGAAATAAAGGGGTAGTGTCATCTTTAATTGAGCTTATCAGATCATTGGTAAACTGTTCGGAGGAAACATACATAACCAGATAATGGGGTTTCCTCGCTAGGATGTGATGGCCTATGGCCTGCATTAGATGGGTTTTACCTAATCCTACTCCCCCATAGATAAAGAGGGGGTTATAGGACTTGAAGGGCGATTCGCCGACCGCATAGCAGGCGGCGTGGGCAAAACGATTACTATTACCTACGACAAAGGTGTCAAAGGTATATTTAGGATTTAGGGCGAAAACATTATCCCTCTTACCGGAAGGGGTCTCGGTGCCAATATTTAAAATAACCTGAGGATCTATTAAAAGACGCAATTTATCCTGCATGATAGCAAAGTAGCGCGATTCTATCCATTCTTTAGTCAGGGAATCGGGGGCGATTATGCAGAAAATGTTTTTATGAAAAGAGGAAAATTTAACTCGGGAAAACCAGATTTCGAAACTGGTGGAACCTATCTCTTGATACATGGAATCTAACACTTCGTTCCAGACCAAAGAATAATCTTTAAAACCAGACATAAACTACCTCCGCTTTGCTGTGGAAAAACCCGTTGCATAATAAACAGGTTGTGGAAAAGGTGCCTTTATCAGAACAATTGGGACTTAAACGCAAATATAGTATAATCATAGCAGAAAAATATTAAAAATAGAAGCGGGCATAATTCCTAGAATTCTTGACATTGGAAGGGTTTAATCAATATAATGGTAGGGTATTTGGTACAGATTTAGTAGCAGGGCTTTAAAGGAAGTGATAATAGTGAAAAGAACTTATCAGCCGAAAAACAGGCAGAGAAAAAGGGAACACGGATTCCGTGCCAGGATGTCTAGCGCAGCCGGGAGGCGGGTATTGGCTAATAGGAGAAAAAAGGGAAGGAAAAGACTTTCCGCCTAGGTCGTAAAAGCGGCCTTTTGTTTTCCCAAAGGAAAGGTATCTTATGCTGGAAAAGAAGGCAAGGATCAGAACGAGTAAAGAATATAAAAATGTTTTTGCCCTGGGCAAAAGGTTTTCCGGGCGATTTTTAATAATGTACTATATAAAAAGGAAACCGGGGGAAAACCGCTTCGGTTTTATTACCAATAAGAAAATCGGTAAAGCAGTAATCAGGAATAAAGTAAAAAGACGGCTAAGGGCTATAGTACGTAAATATCGCAAAGCAGTGACAGCCAAGTATGATGTTATCTTGGTGGCCCGGGCAAACATAGGCAAAGGCTCTTTTCAAGAAATAGAAAAGGATTATGTCACCATCATGAAGAAGGCGGGACTTTTTGCAAAAAATATTGATACTGATAATTAGGTTTTATCAAAAGCTAAGTTTTTTCAAGCCTGCTACTTGTCGTTTCTATCCATCCTGTTCTAACTATTCGATTGAAGCACTAAATAAGCATGGGATAGTTAAAGGAAGCTGGTTGACTTTAAAACGGCTGGCTAGATGTCATCCATATAATCCGGGTGGTTATGATCCGGTGCCTTGAGATTAGGTAACCTTGCGGGGCAGATCCTGCTGCGCTAGAAGGAGGTGGAACCTGCTATCAAATAATAGAGGATTTGATGGGCGGGGGATATTTTGTGGCATTCTTTTGTTCAGTGGTTCGCTAGTGTAATTCAATTTATGTACGGTATTACCGACAGTCTAGGGGTAGCCAATTACGGGTTAGCCATTATTTTTATGACCATAATAATTAAAATTGCTCTTTTTCCGATAACGCAAAAACAGTTGAAATCCATGCGGGCCATGCAGGAAATCCAGCCAAAGACGAAGTATTTGCAAGAAAAGTATAAAGATGACCCGCAGAAAATGCAAACAAAAGTAATGGAATTATATAAAGAGCACGGAGTTAACCCTTTTGGGGGATGTTTGCCCCTATTAGTGCAGATGCCGATATTTATAGCTTTTTACCAATCTTTGTTTAGTTTTAAATTCGCCGTAGAAGAGCATGCGAGATTCCTATGGATACCGAACATAGGTAGTTCCGACCCCTGGTATATATTGGCGGTGTTGGCAGCGGCAACCACTTTTATACAGCAAAGAGTGGCTATGGTGGATGTTAAAGATCCCACGCAAAAGTCCATGTTGTATATTATGCCACTTTTTATGGCCTGGATCGCGGCAACAATGCCGGCAGGCTTGCCTCTATATTGGGTAACCTTTAATATCCTGGGTATTATACAACAACTATATATAAACAGGAGCAGCGATAAAGCAAAATTGGCCACCGCAGCGGCTACCGGCAGTGGAATAGAGATGCAACTTGGAATGGATAGTGATGTACCTCAAGAAGCGGAGTCTACCGATAAGGAAAGGACAGTAGAGGAAAAGGAAGTAGGGAGGGAAAAAGGAGGAAAGAAAGTTAATGGAAGCCCAAATAGTAGAAAAAAGAGGAAAAAGCGTTGATGAAGCGATTAAAGCGGCTTTAGAGGAATTGGAATGCGAGATTGAGGATGTTTCCATTGAGGTATTAGAAGAGCCCAGCAAAGGATTACTAGGTCTAGTAGGAAGAAAACCTGCTGTGGTCCGGGTTTCGCTAGAGATAAAGCCAGAGGATGAGGTCCGTCAGGCAGTAGATGAAGTTCTGGGAAGAATGAAAATCGATTATAAGATTAACCAAGTGGAATACGAGGGTGGCAGGGTTAGGGTTAATATAATCGGCAATGATATGGGCCTTTTAATCGGACGTAAAGGGGAAACATTAAATGCCACGCAGTACATCATCGGTTTAATATTTAACCGGCAGCGGGAGGATAGAATCCGCATTATATTAGATGTCGAAGACTATCGCAAAAAAAGGGAGGAATCCTTAGAGGCATTGGCTTTAAGGCTTTCGGATAAGGTTAAGAAAACCAAGAAAAATGTGGTCATGAGGCCGATGAGTTCCCAGGAGAGGAGAATAGTACATACTGTTCTTCAGGCAGATTCCCAGATAACAACCTTTTCATTGGGGGATGAGCCTAACAGAAAAGTGGTAATTTCTCTAAAGAAATAAAATAGGCAGCGACGGAGGCCTGGATAAAGGGCCTCCTTTCTAATTTTAATAGATGTTAAAAAAACAGGGTTTAAAGTGAGGGGATAAAATGATAGGCGATGATATCGCGGCTATCTCCACCGCCGCAGGAGAAAGTGGAATAGCTATAGTCCGCCTGAGCGGAAACAATGTGATAGAAAAGATGGAAAAGATATTCAAACCTTATCAAAAAGGGGCCAAGCTGGCTCAGAAAGAGGGCTACACCCTTACCCTCGGTTGGTTATATGATGAAAAAGGTGATGTTATCGATGAGGTGTTGGTAGGCTTAATGCGGGCCCCCCGCAGCTACACCGGGGAAAATGTTGTAGAGATAAACTGTCATGGAGGGACCCTGCCGGCCCGAAGGTGCTTGGAGGCAGTAATCAGGCAGGGAATAAGACTGGCCCAACCCGGGGAATTCACTCGCCGGGCTTTTTTAAACGGACGCTTGGATGTGAGCCAGGCCGAAGCGGTTATAGAAGTAATCCGGGCTAAAAGTGCCAGAGGAATGGACCTGGCATTAAAACAGCTATCAGGAAGTAACAGCCGGGAAATTAGCAAATTAGAAGATCAATTGATAGAAGTGAACGCTATGCTCGAGGCCAGCCTGGATTTTCCGGATGAGGTAGGGGAACTAGATTATGATATTGCTCGAGAGAAACTGCAAGAAATAGGACTGAGAATAGATAAACTGTTGACCGCAGCCGAGAGGGCCGAGATATACCGGGACGGGATTAATATCGCAATCTGCGGCAAGCCCAATGTAGGAAAATCCAGTTTACTCAATGCCCTGCTTCGGAAAGAAAAAGCGATAGTAACCAGCATTCCGGGTACAACACGGGATGTTGTCGAAGACTATATCAATATCCGGGGGATTCCGGTAAAATTGAGAGATACCGCAGGCATTCGCTATACAAATGACCTGGTTGAACGTATAGGTATAGAAAAAAGCCGGGAAGTGATCAGCGAAGCAGATTTAGTGCTGTTTATACTTGATGTCGGAGCTGGGATAGACCAAGAAGATCGGGAAATTTACGAAAAAATCCGCGAAAAGAGCAAGATAATTTTAGTAAATAAGGAAGACCTGGAAGATAAGAATATCACTGCGGCCGAATTAGCATCTGGCTTCCCCGGTGTTAAAATAATAAGAGCTAGTGTAATCGAGGAAAGCGGCCTGGAAGAACTAGAGCAAAGCATCGAGGAAGCGGTTCTATCCGGCCAATTGCAAAGTGATGATATGGAAATTATGATTAATATAAGGCAGAAAAATGCTTTAATAACGGCGAAAGGGCACATTGAGGATAGCATAAAGGCTATGGGCAGCACCTCCCTGGATTGCCTGGGGGTAGATATATGGGGGGCATTAGAAGCTTTGGGGGAAATCAGCGGTAAAAATTTAAAGGAAGAAGTAATAGACAGGATATTCCATGACTTCTGTATAGGGAAATAGGAATAGGTTGCGAGGTTTTTTGATGCGGATTTTCGCTGGTTTGTTATGAACTGATAATTGGGGGGCAAATCATGATTTACAAGGCAGGAAATTATGAGGTAATAGTAATTGGAGCCGGACATGCAGGTTGTGAAGCCGCTCTGGCAGCAGCCCGTATGGGCTGTAAAACCCTATTGCTTACTATGAGTATAGATCATATTGCATTGATGCCCTGTAATCCCTCTATCGGTGGGCCGGCCAAGGCCCAGGTGGTAAGAGAAATAGATGCCTTGGGCGGGGAAATGGCACTGACTATCGATAAGGCCCAACTTCAGATACGTACTATTAACACCGGCAAAGGCCCGGCAGTTCAGGCTTTGAGGGCCCAAGCAGATAAACGGCAATACCACCTCGAGATGCTAAAAACCCTTTTCGGACAAGAAAGATTAGATGTACTGATGGCAGAAGTAGAAGATATAGAGCTAGGTGCCGGTCGGGTAAAAGCAGTTGTGACCAAGACGGGAGCCCGCTTCGCATGTCAAGCGGTGGTCCTGACAACGGGTACCTATTTGAAGGGAAAAATAATTGTGGGGGATATTTCCTTCGAGGGAGGCCCGGGCAATCAATTTCCGGCTACGCGTCTTTCGGAGAATCTAAAACAAATGGGATTAAGCCTAGGTAGGTTTAAGACCGGTACCCCGCCCCGCATAGACAGGAAAAGTGTAGATTTCTCCAAAATGATTGAACAACCCGGGGATAAAGCGCCGCTGCGCTTCTCCTTTATGAGTCCCCTTATAAATAAGCCCCAGCTTTCCTGCTGGCTGACCCATAGTAACAAAAAAACCCACCAGTTAGTGATGGATAACCTGGACCGCGCGCCTATGTATAGCGGGGCTATCCAGGGCATAGGGACACGCTATTGTCCTTCTTTTGAAGACAAAGTTGTCCGTTTTTCCCATAAAGATGCCCACCAACTCTTTATAGAGCCGGAGGGAAGGGACACCGATGAAATGTATGTGCAAGGTCTAAATACCAGTTTGCCGGAAGATATACAGATAGAAGTGCTAAAAAGCATTCCGGGCCTAGAGAACGTCCGAATTATGCGCACAGGCTATGCTATCGAATACGATATTATTTACCCGGCCCAGCTTAAATTAAGCTTGGAATGCAAAAATATAGACGGTTTATTCACCGCGGGGCAGATAAACGGGACCTCGGGTTATGAAGAAGCAGCTGCCCAGGGATTAGTGGCGGGAATAAACGCCGCTCTACTAGTTAAGGAAAAAGAGCCCTTTATATTAAAACGGAGTGAGGCTTATATAGCTGTATTAATTGATGATTTGATTAATAAAGAAATCGTGGAGCCATACCGTCTGTTAACTTCGCGGGCCGAATACCGCCTGCTTTTACGACAAGATAACGCCGATTTGCGCCTGACCGAAACAGGGCGCCATATCGGACTCGTAGATGATCGTAGATGGTTGGCCTATCAGGAGAAGGAAGAGATACTAGAAGTAGAAAGCAATGAATTGAAATTCAGCACTTTTACCCCGGCTGATGAGGAATTAACACGGTTTTTGACCGGGAAAAATACCGCCGGCATAAAGGACCGGGTTTCCTTGTGGGAATTACTAAGAAGGCCGGAGCTTTGCATACATGATTATGTAGAAATGGGTTGGCTGAGGGATAATGAGCCGGATATACTGGAACAGTTAGAAATTCAGGCAAAATACGAGGGATATATCGAAAAACAAAAAGAGCAGGTAAAACGCTTTGAGAAATTAGAAAGCAAAAAGCTCCCCTCGGACCTGAACTATGATGAAATCTATGGTTTGTCCCAGGAATCGCAGCAGAAATTAAAGAAAGTTATGCCGGCCTCAATTGGGCAGGCATCGAGGATTGCCGGGGTCAATCCGGCAGATATAAATGTTCTTTTGGTTTTTCTGGAAAGGAAAAGAAGGAAATAAGAGGTTGGTGTGGAATATAGTGTAAAGATGTTTAAAGAAATGTTACTTGAGGAGAATCTGCGTCACAATCTAGTTAGCCGTAAAACCCTCCCCGAGGAATTGGAAAAACATATCGAGGATAGCCGTATATTATTGAAATTTATGGATTTGAACGGGAATAGGGTTGTGGATATAGGCAGCGGTGCAGGTTTTCCGGGATTAATACTGGCAATATACTGTCCGGAAGCGGAGTTTCTACTATTAGAAGCGGATCTAAAGAAGGCGGAATTTCTGCGCGCATTTATACAATGTAGCGGATTGAAGAACTGTATGGTATTGCGTAGGCGGGCGGAGGAAGTCGGGCGCAGTGAACTGCGCGGGTGCTTTGATTTATGTAGTTGCCGGGCTTTGGCCTCGATGAACATAGCATTGGAATACGGTATGCCTTTGCTGCGGCCGGGGGGAAAGCTTTTGCTATGGAAGGGAAGAAACTATACCCGGGAAATCGAACAGGCGGCTAATGCTTTGGTAACATTGGGCGGGAAAGTCGTGGACATTTACAACTACAGTTTAATGGCAGAACGCGATAGGGCTATAGTTGTAGTGGAAAAGCTGGAGGAGACTCCCGGGAAATATCCGAGAAGGGTGGGAATACCAGCGAAAAGGCCGTTATAGGGAGGAGGTAAAACCGATGGTATTAAAACAACTAGAAAAGCTACTAAGGAAAAGCAGTGAGGTGAAGGTTACCGGAATACCGATGGAAAAACTCTGCCCCAATCCCTTTCAACCACGAAAAGATTTCAATGGAAGGGAGATGATGGAACTCGCCCAATCGATCGAAATATACGGAGTAATTCAACCCATTATTGTAAGAAGCAAGGGGGAAACCTTTGAAATCATAGCGGGGGAACGTAGATTTAGGGCCTGCTGCCTTTTGGGAATGAAGGAGATACCGGCGATTATACAAGAGATGGATGATGAAAAGGTGGCGACTATTTCCCTGATTGAAAACCTGCAAAGGCAGGAATTAAACTATTTCGAAGAAGCCAATGCCTATAATCGCTTGATTACCGGTTTTGGATTAACCCAGGAAGAACTGGCGCGAAAAATAGGGAAGAGCCAATCAGCTATTGCCAACAAGATTCGCCTGTTAAGATTACCCATTGCGGTGCAAACATTGATTTTGCCTGAACAAATAAGCGAGAGACACGCCCGGGCATTGCTCAAGCTGAATTCGACCGAGATGCAGCTAGAGGTGTTAAAGCAGGTCTATGAAAAAGAATTGAATGTAAAAGAAACCGAGGAATTGGTGGGCAGACTCAGCTATAACAACATTCCCCGGGAAACCGGACGGAAAACCCCGGGACAGAACATATCCATGGTTATAAGGGATGCCCGTATTTTTCTAAACACCATTAGGGAGACGGTTAAAAGGGCCCGACAGACTGGAATAGACATCGTTATGGTGGAAAAGTGCATGGACGAAGAATATGAGGTTACAATTAGAATTGCCAGACAAAGGGAAAATCGGAAACTGGCATTATAGAAGAAGGTAAAAAGAGCGGGGATACCCGCTTTTTTTGTTTTGTGGCAGGAATTAGAGTTCAGCTAAGCGAAGTATGAAAGGCAGGTTGGGGAAAGGTGGATAGGGTTGATGTCGAAAATTATTGCAATAGCAAACCAAAAAGGGGGTGTAGGCAAAACTACTACTGCCATAAATCTAGCGGCTAGTATCGCAATGGACGGGCAAAAGGTGCTATTAGTTGATTGCGATCCCCAGGGTAATGCTACTAGCGGTTTAGGCATAGCGCGAAAACATTTAGATTATTGCGTTTATAATGGACTGGTCGAAGCTCTGCCTATAAAGGAAGTTATCCAGGCCACTGAACTGGATGGTTTAGAAATAATCCCCGCCACCATTCAACTGGCAGGTGCGGAAGTAGAACTAGCAACACGGGAAAACCGGGAACAATACATGGCGACATTTTTAAAGCCAATCAAAGAGGCCTATGATTACATATTTTTAGACTGCCCCCCGTCTTTGGGTTTATTGACGATAAATGCTTTGGTTGCTTGCGATTCGGTCTTAATACCTTTGCAGTGTGAGTACTACGCTTTGGAGGGCCTAAGCCAATTGATGGATACCATTTTATTGGTTAGAAAGAGGCTAAACCGCAGATTAAAACTGGAGGGAATAGCTCTGACTATGTTTGATGGAAGGACTAATCTGGCAATACAAGTGGTGGATGAAGTAAAACGCTACTTTCCCAAGGAAATATACCGTACTATCATTCCCCGCAATGTCAGATTAAGTGAAGCGCCCAGTCATGGGCAGCCGGCGGTTATTTATGATCCGCGCTCCAGGGGGGCCGAGGAATATCGGGATCTGGCTAGGGAGGTGTTAGATCGTGCAGAAAAAAGGAAGGGGCCTTGGTAGAGGGCTAGAGGCGTTGTTGCCTGATGAAATGGCTTTTGCGGAAGACCAAGAACTCATACAGCTTAAACTTGGGGAGATAGCATTACGCCAAGGGCAACCGCGCAAAAACTTCGCGGAGGATTCTTTGCGGGAATTAGCGGACTCAATCCGTGAGCATGGCTTATTGCAGCCGATCATCGTGAGAAGCAGGGAAGATGGTTTTGGTTTTGAGCTGGTAGCCGGAGAGCGGCGCTGGCGGGCGGCGCAGATGGCCGGATTGGAACAGGTACCGGCATTAATAAAAGAAATGGACAACCTTCAGGCCGCGGAAGTATCTCTGGTAGAAAACATCCAAAGGGACGACCTAAGTCCGTTAGAAGAAGCTGCTGCCTATCGCTATATGATCGAAAATTATGAGTATACGCAGGAAGCTCTGGCAGGAAAACTAGGCAAAAGCCGCACCCATATAGCAAATATGCTGAGAATACTACGGCTTCCGGAGCAAGTGCTCGCTATGCTGGATAATAAGATAATAACCCCCGGACATGCACGGGCGATTTTGACCTTGCCTACCCCGGACGAACAGATTGCGGCGGCGGAGGAGATAGTCGCCGGAAAGATGTCGGTGCGGGAAACGGAGAAGAAGACCAGATCACTGGCCAAGGGGAGAGAAAGGAGAAAAGATCCCTTAATAACAGAATTGGAAGAACGACTGGAAGCTTTTTTTAGTTCCCGGACTAAAGTGCTGCAAAAAGGCAAAGGGGGGGTTATTGAAATCAGTTTTTATAGCGCGGAGGATTTAGAAAGGATAGCAGAACTTCTCGGGATAGATTAAGTTTCCTAGGAATGTCACCCAAGCTAGAGAGGCAGAAATGTTTCACGTGAAACATTTCTGCCTCTCTAGCTATGCCCTTTTAGCTTTTTAGGTATGCTTCGGGCACGGCAGACAGATAATCGCTGTTGAAGCCCTGTTCCGGGATTCGCGTCTCCGCCCCCCGCTATTTTTTGCTCCTATTCAAAAAGGCCTGCGCCTCCTGACAGAACCCCCCGTCACCCAGAACTTTGTTCAATCGGTCATTTTCCAACTCTAATCCTTCGGCGAGAGGCAAATCACCGCATTTGTTTAACACTTCCTTTACCTCGCGTATTGAAGCCGGTGACTTCCGGGCAATCATTTTCGCCAATTCTAACGCCCGCTGTAACGCCTCCCCCGGTGGGCTTATATCTTGCACCAAGCCCATTCCGTGTGCTTCATTGGCGTTGACGGCGTGCCCGGTGAAAAGCATGGTTTTAGCCTGGCCCAAACCAATTAATCGGGAAAGGCGCTGCGTCCCGAAAACCAAACCCATATTTACCCCCGCCGCAGTTAATCGGGCATCTTCATCTATAATTCGAATATCGGCACAAAGCGCTAGCTCCAATCCCGCGCCCATGGCAAAACGGTTTATGGCAGCTATAAGCGGGAAAGGGGTATTTTCAATCAAACGAAACAAGCGGTATAAGTGTTGAAAATATTTTTGTTTTTCGGCGAGACTCTTATTAAGCAGTTCGCGTATATTAGCCCCGGCTGAAAAACCGTATTCAGGGCTGCCGGTAAGTATAATGGCTCTAATACTCTCAAAAGGCAATCGGGTGAAACATAAGGACATTTCTTCCAGAACTGAACAGGAAAGGGCATTGACCGGCGGCACCTGTAGTGTGACCAGGGCTATATCGCCAGTAATTTCCAACGTAAGTATAGGATAGTTATTTTCCTCCGACATAAAACCTACCTCCTCTTCTCCCTTATCCCTATAATATTCATTTTAAGCTAGAGGTGAAAAAAAACAAGGGTAAACCCGGATGCAAAGCCAAAGTGCGGTTTCTAAGAAAATTTCCAGCCCTGTATTGGCATGGGCAGGCTCTATGTAGATCATGCCGCCATATAGGCGGCATGATTGTTTTTCTGTACTAAACTCGCGGGAATAGTTATTTCAATTACCATGGGGCAAATCGTTCCTATCCCGCGCCTAATCTAATTCTCCCGGGGCAACTGAATAATTGCCTTGAACAGGTCTCCATCTATTTCTATCGCAAAGCTGCCTTTTTGAATCGCGATTAGGCTCTGCGCAATAGATAAGCCCAAACCACTACCCTGGGTAGTCCTGGCGGTATCCCCTCTGGTAAAGCGTTCCATCAACTCATCGGAGGAAACGTTCAGCTCATTAGCCGAGATGTTCTTAATGATCAACACCACATCCGAGCCCGCATCCATTATATCGATATAGACCCTGGAGTCAGGCAAGGCATACTTAAGCACATTTAACAGTAGATTCTCGATTGCTCTCCATAATAGTTTGCCATCTGCCCGTACAAATACTTTATCCCCGGTATGGTTTAGCTTAAACTCCAAGTTTTGTTCCCGTATTTGCTCATCGAACTCTCCGAGCCCTTGAGTGAGCAGGGAAAGCAGGTCAATTTTCCCAAAAGTTACCGGGATGTTGCCGCTAGAAGCTTTGGTGGCCTCAAATAGATCATCAGTGAGGATTTTTAGGCGCTGGGCCTTCTGTTCTAATACACCCAGGTACCCCGTGATTTTCTCTGGATCCTGCTCTTTTTTCAGCAAATCGAGATAAGTAATGATTGAAGTGAGCGGCGTTCTAATGTCATGAGAAACATTGGTGATCAATTCGCTTTTTAGGCGTTCGCTTTTTATCCTATTCTCCACGGCCTTGCTCAGTCCGTCGGTTATGGAATTGATATCAGCCGCCAGCAGAGCAAATTCTCCCTCTCCGGGAATATGAATCTGATAACTCAAATCGCCGTCCTTTACTGCCCTTACACCTTCTTTCACGGCATCGTATTCCTTGACCTTTTGCAAGGCTAACCAAGCGGCTACTGCTATGACGATAGGAAATAGAAATAGGGTCAGACCGGCTATGATGGGGTAAAATATCACTAGCAAGACCACTTTAACCGCTGTACTACCGCTGTGGAAAACCTCCTTCCCGAAAGCAAACACTCGGGAAAAGATATTATAGGTTAAAGAATGGGTAAAAAAACTACGGTTTTTGATATGCCTGACTAAGGATAGGACTAAAACTAGGCCGGCGGCAGCTATCGCCGAAGTAATCAGGAAGGAGAGTTCCACGGATTTAAGGCCTGAACCGAATAACAAGGAAGTACCGCCTAGCCAGGCGGTGATCAGCAAAGCACACAGTCCCAGGTTGATATCGGTATATATTTTGTCAACGGACGAATTAAGATGGATATCCTCATCCTTTGGTTTTCTGCCGGTGATAAAAAGCAGGAGGATAAATGTTATGGCTAGGACCAGAGCTAAAGTGACCGACCCGTAGATTACATCAGTTGTAAATTGCTTTGTTTCCTCCCATGCTGCTATGCGGGGAGCTAAAAAACCGTCGGTGAAGCCTACATAAATAGTATCCTTCGCCTCGATTTGGTTGGTAGCATAAAAATACACATCCTCCGGGAAAATCTCCGTTTTAAAGCCTTCGCACATCATAAAAGCGGGCTGGGAACGGAAAAACTCTTTGCTCGGCTCGGGACTATTAGTAAAAACCGTGTCACCCCGTTGGGCGTAATAGAACAAGCCGTCATAAGCATTTATACTTTTCAAGGTATCGCGGTATATACGTAGATCTTCCTGGATCAACTGCTCTTTAATCTGCTGGATTCGTTCCGCATAAAACTCTCGGAAAAGCGTGTGATTTTCCTCCTGGGATAACTTGGGGTTATAGTTGCGTGAATTATCTTTAAATTCCTGATATAATCGTTCTTCGCGACGGTTGATTTCCTCGCTAGATAGCGAATTACCGTTTAGGATGTTTTCCTCACCTTTGTATTTACCGATAACAGCAGTAATATTTAGAAAGATTTCATCGTTTACCCGGTTAAAATCTTTGCTCTGGTAAAAACTCTTTTCTTTAGAAGTGCTAAAATCTAGGTTATGAAATATAGCGCTATTTACGAACAGGGTCAGAAGGCCAGAATAGCACACGATGACTAGTAAAAAAGCAATTATTTTGCTGGCTGCTGAATAACTAAATTTTTTCCACTTTATATCCAATACCCCACACCACCTTTAAATATCTGGGTTCTTTCGGATTGATCTCGATTTTTTCCCGGATCCTTCTTATGTGTACGGCTACCGTATTTTCTACCTCAAAAGCCGCTTCATTCCAAACCTTTTCGTATATTTCGTCTATGGAGAAAACCCGCCCGGCATTGGCCGTTAATAGCTGTAATATTTTGAATTGCAGCGGGGTGAGTTGCACTTCCTCTCCGTCTACCGTTACTTGTTTGCGCTCATCGTTAACTACTAGGCCGCCGCTGCTATAAATATGCCTGTTCACTTCCAGATTGCCTAGGGTAGTATATCTTCTCAATTGTGATTTTACCCGGGCGATCAGTTCTAGGGGGTTGAAGGGCTTGGTTACATAGTCATCTGCCCCCATATTTAACCCCAATATCTTATCCGTGTCTTCAGACTTAGCGGAAAGCATAATCACCGGAAGGTTTCTCTCCTCCCTGATCTTCATGGTAGCCCTGATGCCGTCCATTCGTGGCATCATTACATCCATAATAATTAGGTGGATATCGTTTTTCCCCACGGCCTGCAAGGCTTCTAGTCCGTCAGATGCCCTAAAGACCTGATAACCTTCGTTTTCCAGGTAGATACTGATAGCTTCCAGGATCTCATTATCATCATCGCAGACTAGAATATTTATGACGAATCACTCCCATAACTAAAATCAAGCAAATTATATCACACCCTTTTTTTATGTTGGGATAATGATAGCAGGCAAATCTTACAAAAACCCATTCGCAAATCTTAAGAATTTCTTAAAATAGGCCGGGTGTGTCGGGGTTATAATTTTCGGAGGCACGGTTCTCCCCATTGCGCTATTTCTCGGGGAAACGATGGGCATGCTCAGAATGACAGACTGCGCTTGGAATGTCCTACGCCATTGTTATTGCTTTGGAAGGGGTTTAGACGCGGATTAACTATGATTTTCGCTGATTTTTTAGGGGTTTATGTCATTGCGAGGAGCGAAGCGACGTGGCAATCTTCCCCTAGGCGTGAGGCGTGAGGCGTGAGGCGTGTGAGCGGCTTGGAATGTCTAACG
>CAYRCG010000038.1:0-16000 GCA_964422685.1 uncultured Syntrophomonas sp.
AAGCAGAGGTGATGGCGATGAAGAAAAATATTACAGGAATCGCTTTGCTGGGCATCCTAATAATGGTTTTTCTAGGTGGGTATTTTCTGGGCAGTCATAAAGTTTTGGAAATCAGGCAAAAGCCCGTCTTGGGAATCGAAGATAGGGGCGGGCTAGAAGAAAAGCGTATAGATAGGGATAGACAAGTAATACTGGAAAAGGAATACAAGCGTTGCCAGCATGTTGTAATCTCTGATTTCACCGATAAAGAGCAGTTACTAGGTAAAAGCATGGAAGAAATAAGTCGGATATATTCTCCGCAGAATGGCTTTACCCTTAGTTGGCAAGATGATACCTTATATATTCGTCAATTGATTGATGATTGGTGTCCATTGGATAAGAATAAATATCGTTTGAAAGAATACCAGGGCAGAATTGCCGTTTACCAGGGGGCGGATAAAAATAATGACCTGCTTTTGCGGGTTACATCTATCAGCATGGAAGCTTTACCGGTAGTGATTCAAGAGGCTATTAAAAAGGGCGAATATGAATTTGAGAACGAGGAATTGCTAAACGATGCCCTGGAAAACTTGGATGAGTTTTAGGTGAAGGAGCTGTGAGGCTTTAGGTTACAAGTGTTTCTATCCGACCGGGGGAATAATTTATCTGCATAAGATAGGGTGCGAGAATCCTATCTTTTTTTATGCACTAATAAGCCGGACAGAACGAATGTTTTGGATACTATCCATAGAAATCAATTAGGATATGGAGTATTATAGTATTGGTCTTAGAACATTCGGAACGGGCGAGAGCCCAGGCAAAAGGCAAGGTGGATAATGAAAATACTAGGGATTGACCCCGGTACGGCAACAACCGGTTATGGTTTGATTCATTCAGAGGCCGGTAAAGCAAAGGCGATTACATATGGAACTATCATTACCCCGGCCGACATGGAGATGTCCTTGAGACTATGCCATATTCATGAAGGGCTTAGGTCTTTACTGAAGGAATATGAACCTGACGCGGTAGCGGTGGAGGAAATATTCTATCATCGCAATTCTAAAACAGTTATAACCGTAGCCCAAAGCCGGGGTGTAATCCTGATGACGGCAGCGGCGGCAGGTGTGCTGCCGGCCGAATATACCCCACTGCAAGTCAAGCAAGCGGTGGTGGGCTATGGCAAAGCGGAAAAGAGACAGGTGCAGATTATGGTACAGAGGATTTTAGGTTTGCCGCAGTTGCCCAGGCCGGATGATGCCGCTGATGCATTAGCTATTGCTATCTGTCACCTACATTCCTACCGCTTGTCCTCTTTAACCGGAAGTCTGAGTACCGGGGTTGGTAAGAATAAATAGTAATGTTTCCGCTAGGACCGGATGGCGGGTGCTATAGACTATTGGTGTTGCCATGCGTAGGTTGCGAGCGGAATTCTTATACAAGCAAATGTATAATTATTACTTTTTGCCGCGGGATCATGGACTAAACCCTAGCAAATTATATTGGAGGCTGTATATGATTGCTTTTCTTAGAGGCGTTATTTTTGAACGGCGGGCGGAAAGCATAGTAGTTGATGTGAACGGGGTGGGTTACGAAGTGAACATCCACTCCCGCCTATTGCCTCGTTTACCGCAAAAAGGGGAACAAATACTTATCCATACCTTCCTGCAGGTGTTGGAAAATGATTTTAAACTTTTCGGCTTTACTGATCAAGATGAACTTCGGTTGTTCAGAACTTTACTTTCGCTTTCCGGGATAGGCAGTAAGGGGGCCCTGGCGGTTTTATCAACCATGGAACCGCTAGTGTTCTACCGGGCTATAGCTAGCCAGGATGAGAAAAGTCTGCTGCGCATACCTGGTGTGGGTAAGAAGACTGCCCAAAGGCTGATTTTTGAATTGCAGGACAAAGTCCCTGAGTTAAAACTGGTTGAGGTAGCCAAAGAACAACGAGCGCACTTGGATGAACTTATGGAGGCTTTGGAAGTACTGGGTTATAGTCGCAGCGAGATACTGCCTATCATTATGGACTTGAATCGGGACCAGCAATTGGGAAAAACGCTGGAAGAAAACATCAAGTTGGTCCTAAAGGCAAAAGCCCGGGAAATGAAGCGCTAAGGGGGGGTTATTTTGGACGATAGACTTATTTCTTCCCATCCTATCGCTGAGGATGATAGTAATGAAAATTCAATACGCCCCGGGCGCTTAGCGGAGTATATCGGGCAGGAGAAGGTAAAAGAGAATGTCCAAGTATTCATCACCGCGGCTAAAGAGCGGAAAGAAAGTCTGGATCATGTTCTTCTAAGTGGACCGCCGGGACTAGGCAAGACAACTTTAGCCGGTATAATAGCTAATGAAATTAGCCAGCCCATCCGTAAGACCTCCGGGCCGGCAATTGAGAGGCCGGGGGACTTAGCTGCTATCCTTAGCAACTTAGAGGCCGGTGAAGTTCTATTCATCGATGAAATACATCGTCTTAACCGCAATGTAGAAGAAATAATGTACCCGGCTATGGAAGACTTTGTCATAGATATAATTATCGGCAAAGGGCCGGCTGCCCGCACCCTGCGTTTAGACTTGCCGCCATTCACCTTAATCGGTGCCACTACGCGGCCGGGACTTTTAAGCTCACCCCTGCGGGACCGTTTTGGCATAAGCTGCCGGCTGGACTTTTATACCCCGCCGGAGTTAAGCGAAATAATCCTGCGGGCGGCAGCGATACAGAAGATTAGCCTGGATAAAGGAGGGGCTGCGGAAATAGCCGCCCGTTCCCGGGGAACTCCGCGGGTAGCTAATCGCCTGTTGCGGAGGGTAAGGGACTATGCCCTGGTCAAGGGGGATGGTAACATTGATTATACCCTGGCTAAATGGGCCTTGGGTATGCTGGAAATAGACCGGTGTGGGTTAGATATAATGGATAGAATGATTTTGGAAGCTATTATCCTAAAATTCAGCGGAGGACCGGTAGGACTCGATACACTGGCGGCATCGGTATCCGAAGAATCCGATACTATAAGTGATGTTTACGAGCCGTATCTCTTGAAATTAGGCTTTATCCAAAAGACTCCTCGCGGGAGGATGGCTACCGAGCATGCTTACCGTCACTTGGACCTTCCGCTGAGAGGAAATGCAGGAAGTAAGGGCTTGTTTGCGGAGGATTAGCTAAGCAGCTATATTGTTAAACCCCTCACGAAAACAGGAGTTAAGATTCCTCGCTATGCCCGGAATTTTCACGCACTACATGCACCAAGGTAAACGAAAAGGGTCAGGGTATTCGCTGTTTAATGGTTGAGATATTATCAGTGTCCATCAGCGCCCGAAGGGTCAGCGTAAATCTGCGTCTAAAAACCCCTTTCATAGCAATGATATGAAAGGGACTACGCTCGGAACGGCAGATAGGGATGACTAAATCGTTTTTAGTGAAAGGAATAGATATCGGTATGGATAAAGTATTATTGCATATTTGTTGCGGGCCTTGCGCTAGTTACCCCGTCCCCCGTTTGCGGGAAGAAGGCTTTGAAGTCATGGGCTATTTCGGCAATCCCAATATCCATCCCTTTATGGAATACCAGAGGAGGAAGGAATCCTTGCAGGATTACGCTCAGAAGGTTGAATTGAAGGTTATATTTGAGCAGGATTACAGACCCATAGATTACTTCCAAAGCATTACTTACCGGGAAAGCCGGCGTTGTATGCTCTGTTATCAGCTAAGATTAGAAAGGGCAGCCCAGATCGCCCGCAAAGGGAAATTTGATTATTATACTACAACTCTCCTGGTGAGCAAGTACCAAAAACATGAATTAATCCGAGAAATGGGGGAAGCTATAGGGGAGAAATACGAGGTGCCTTTTCTATACCGGGATTTTAGAGAGGGTTTTCGGCAGACGGGGATTATAGCGCGGGAAATGGGCCTATACCGCCAGCAATATTGCGGTTGCTTATATAGCGAAATGGAGCGTTATCAATCATCCCGCCCCCCGAAGGCGAATTAATTTCCCCGGATTAGAAGAAAATGTATATGCTCCTTATTTGATTCTTCGGTCGCTGTAAAGGAAGCTGCGAGCGGGATTTATGCAAGCAAATGTATGATTATTACTTTCTGCTACGAATCTTGTTTAGATATACGCTTTTGCAGTATAGTAATAATCATGGCTAGCCGTTCAAACGAAGATACGGGCACCCTGGAATCGAAGGGAGGGACGACACAAACGATTGCCCCCTTGTGTCGGACAAAATGGAGAATTTGGCTAAGTTACTGATAGCCTTGGGAATAGGCATAGTTGCATTAGGCATCGCAATGTTTGCTTTGGCCAAACTAGGAGGGGGCGGTTTTAAAATACCTGGTGATATTTATATCAGGAAGGGTAATTACACCATATATTTTCCTATATTCACTTGCCTGGTAATCAGCCTGATATTGACTTTGCTAATTAACTTTTGGAGTCGCAGATAGATGCAGAACAATAAAAATGAAGATATTTACCGGCTATCTGCCTATCGTTATGATTTACCTCCGGGGCTCATAGCCCAGTATCCGCCAGTGCAGCGGGGCAATTCCCGTTTGTTGGTTATGGATAGAAAAAACGGCACTTTACATGACCGGAAATTCTCGGATTTAAACCGCTACTTTAAAGCAGGGGATACGGTAGTATTGAACGAAACCCGGGTAATTCCGGCTCGCTTCTTTGCATATAAGGAAAGTGGGGGTAGGGTGGAAATACTACTTCTGAAAAAACGCGGGGACGATTGGGAGGCTTTGGTGAAACCTGCCCGACGCCTAAAGGTCGGTAAAAGAGTTTACTTTTCCACGGCTAAACCGCTTCCTATCGAAATTATAGCGGAACTGGATTTTGCCGGCGGGCGCTTGCTCCGTTTTCCGAATGACATTGATGTAGATAGCATATTGCAAGAGTTAGGGCATATTCCTCTCCCGCCCTACATAAACCGGCCTGATGAGGAAATGGACAGGGAAAGATACCAGACGGTCTATGCCAGCAAAAATGGTTCGGTAGCCGCACCAACGGCTGGCTTGCATTTCACCCCTGATTTACTAGAGAAAATGTCCTCGCGGGGGATTAATACTGTACGGATAGTTTTACATGTAGGGATGGGGACTTTTCGACCGGTTAAAAGTGAGGATATTCGCCGGCATCATATGCATGTGGAGCATTATGAGGTGAGTGAAGAGGCGGCGACTCAGCTTAATCTAACCCGGGAAAGAGGGGGGCGTATAGTGGCGGTGGGAACAACGGTGGTAAGAACCTTGGAAAGTATATATAATGATAACTGCGGTTTTTTAGCCGGGGAAGGCGAAACCGATATATATATTTTGCCGGGCTACCGGTTCCGGGCAATAGATGAATTGTTGACCAACTTCCATCTTCCCGCTTCCACCCTGTTAATGCTGGTAGCAGCTTTTGCCGGGACTGAGAACACACTAGCAGCCTATCACCATGCGGTGAAAAACTGTTACCGGTTTTTCTCTTACGGGGATGCCATGCTGGTTATATGATAAGGTGTTGAAGCAAAACAGATGTTTAAATTTGAAATACTGCAAGAGGATATAAGTACCTCGGCCCGTCTAGGCCGCTTAAGTACAGGGCGTGTTACAGTTGATACCCCTATATTTATGCCGGTAGGCACTCAGGCGACGGTCAAAACCCTAACTCCCGAGGATTTATATGAAATAGGGACAGATATTATCCTAGCCAATGCCTATCACTTGTACTTGCGCCCCGGTTATGAATTGATTCAACAGGCAGGCGGCTTGCACAGTTTCATGAACTGGAAAAGGGGTATTTTGACCGATAGTGGGGGATTCCAGGTCTTCAGTCTGAGTAAATTACGCGATATCAGTGATGATGGGGTTTGCTTTCACTCCCATATTGACGGCTCGCGCCATTTCCTTACCCCGGAGAAGGTTATGGAAATAGAGGCCAAGTTAGGGGCAGATATAGTCATGTGTTTTGACGAATGTGCGCCATACCCTTGCAGCTATGAAGAAGCGGAAAAAGCGGTAGATAGGACCAGTATTTGGGCCGGGAGGTGTAAAAAGGCTCATAATAATGATATGCAGGTGTTGTTTGGGATTATACAAGGCAGCGTCTACCCTGAACTTAGGAGAAGAAGTGTTGGGGAACTGGTTCCCCTAGATTTCCCAGGCTATGCTATCGGTGGTCTAAGCGTCGGCGAACCCAAAGAACTCCTATACAGTACCCTGGAGTACACTAATCAGATCTTACCCCGGGAAAAACCCCGTTATCTTATGGGAGTTGGTGCCCCGGAAGATTTGTTAGAGGGGATTAGGCTCGGTGTGGATATGTTCGATTGTGTTTTGCCAACTCGTTTAGCCCGGCATGGGACAGCCTATACTGCTAGGGGTAAAATAACGGTGCGCAATGCTACCTACGCAAAAGATTTCTCTCCTTTAGATGCGGATTGCAGTTGTTATGTTTGCCGCAACTATAGCAGGGCCTATATCAGGCATCTCATAAAAGCGGGGGAGATACTGGCTCAGCGTTTATTAAGTTTCCACAACCTTTATTTCTTGCAGCAATTGATGGCTGCGGTTCGAAAGGCTATAATTGAAGGAAAATTCGGCAGCTTTTACCGGGAGTTTTTCCGCAATTATGTTGTGGCCTAGGAGGATTTAGCCGTTGAGTGGCGAATACTTATAAAGTTTTACTATATTTAAGGAGTGATATTTTGCCTACACAAGGAAGTGCGGAATGGATGACCATAGCTATTTATTTCGGGGTAATCCTAGCTGTTTTTTATTTCTTCCTCGTTTTGCCTCGCAAAAAGCAAGAAAAGAAACATAAAACGATGGTGCAAGAATTGAAAAAAGGTGACCGGGTAGTAACTATCGGGGGTATCCGGGGAGAAATAACCCGGGTGAAGGAGGATACCATAACGTTTAAAACGGCCGATAACACAGAATTAGAAATGGTAAAAAAGGCCGTAGCGTATAAAGTTGAGGATTAAACAAATGGTAATGCTTAAAGACGTCAGAACCAGTCCCCTGGTAAACACTTTTATTCAAAAAGGAAATGAGCATCTCGGCGTAATCGGCTTTACGGATCATGGTCTTTTGCATGTATCTATGGTAGCGGCCTTAAGTAAAGATATCATGATAAAGCTAGGCTATGATGAGCGTATGGCGGAATTAGCCGGAATTGCCGGCTATATGCATGATATCGGCAATGTGATTAATCGTATAGGCCATAGCCAAAGCGGTGCCTTGATGGCGATGGAGATACTTCGGCGTATGGGTATGCCGCCAGAGGAAATTGCTATTATTACTGCTGCTATCGGTAACCATGATGAAGGCAGCGGTCATCCGGTTAATGAAGTCGCGGCAGCCCTGATACTGGCAGATAAATCTCATGTTCATCGCAATCGGGTAAGGAATACGGATGTAGCTACTTTTGATATACATGATCGGGTTAATTATGCTGTGGAGCGCTCCACGTTAATTATCGGCGTAGATCAAAAACTTATTACTATGGAACTCCAGATTGACACCAATATTTGCCCGGTAATGGAATATTTCGAGATATTCATGTCCCGTATGCTTTTATGCAGACGTGCGGCGGGGTTTTTAGGCTGTGAATTTGAATTGGTGATAAATGGGGTACAATTATTATAATAAACAGGGGAATACGAAAGGAGGATTTCCAAAGTTGCGAAAGAACTTTAGTGTTGCAATAATACTTGCGGTTATTGTAGCCCTTGCAGCATTATCTTTTTTTACTTATCAGCCGATCATTAACAATCTTAATCTGGGATTAGATCTCAGGGGCGGGTTGCATGTGGTTCTGGAGGCCCAAGAAAAAGCGGGGCAGAAAATTAGCGCTGATACTATAAACAAAGCCGTGGGTATACTTAGAAACCGGGTTGATAAGCTTGGGGTTAGTGAACCCTTGATTTATCCGCAAGGTGAACGACGGGTAGTAGTCGAGTTAGCCGGGATAGATGACCCGGAAGAGGCGGTAAACATAATTAAAAACACGGCTGAACTTGAATTCTGGGACGAAAGCGGCAAGGTGCTGGTAACCGGAAAACACCTAAAGGAAGCACAAGCTAGGGCTAGCGGTGAAGGACAGGGTTTTGAAGTTGCTATAGATTTCGACAAGGAGGGGGCTAAGCTTTTTGCCGATGCTACCACCGCCAATGTCGGTAAACCGCTGATGATAGTAATAGATGGTGAGGTAATTAGCGCGCCTACAGTATCAGGTCCGATAACAGATGGGAGTGCCAGGATAACGGGTAACTTTGCTGCGAAAGAAGCAGAAAATTTAGCGGTATTACTGCGTTCTGGTGCTTTGCCGGTTTCGTTTAAGATAATGGAAAAGAGGACGGTAGGCCCTACCCTGGGGAGCGATTCCCTGAGCAAAAGCGTAAGGGCGGGAATAGCTGGCCTTATCGCTATCCTGATATTTATGTTGGGCTATTACCGTTTACCCGGTTTTATAGCTGATATTTCCATAGTTTTATATTCAATTCTGGTTTTAGGGGTAATGACCCTTTTCGGTGCGGTCTTGACACTGCCGGGGATAGCGGCCTTTGTGCTATCAATAGGAATGGCTGTCGACGCTAATATAATAATTTATGAAAGAATCAAAGAGGAATTACGCTGGGGCAAGACCTTGAAGGCGGCTATTGACGCGGGCTTTAATCGCGCCTTTTGGACTATATTTGATGCCAATTTAACCACCTTAATCGCCGCATTTGTCCTGCTCTATTTTGGCAGCGGACCTATTAAAGGGTTTGCAGTAACCTTATCTATCGGTATTATCGCCAGCATGGCGATAGTACTTACCCTTACGCGCTACCTATTAATACTGTCTGCGGACTTGACCAAGAACCATAAATTATATGGGGTATAAAAGGGGGGATTAAAAAATGCAATTTGTTCAAAAAAGAAAGTATTCTTTCGTTTTTTCTGCTATTCTTATAATTATCGGGCTAGTATCAATATTTGTGCAGGGATTCAAACTAGGTATAGATTTTGAAGGCGGTTCGCTCTTGCGTTTCAAGATGGATGCAGCGGTATCTGCAGCTGAAGTCCGTTCGACTATAGAGGGACTTAAATTTATCGATCATGCTTCCATCCAAAAAAGCGGTAATGAATTTTTAATACGCACCCGGGAACTAAACCAGGAACAGACGGAGGAGGTTAACAAGGCTTTCACCGCCAAATTCAAAAATGTGGAATACCTTAGCGCGGAAAGTGTCGGAGCTACTGTAGGGAGCGAACTGACCAGAAACGCCGTTCTTTCCGTATTAATGGCCATGGTTTTAATGCTAGTGTATATCAGTTTTCGCTTCGAATGGACTTTCGGAGTGGCGGCAGTCGTGGCATTATTCCATAATATCCTGATAGTCCTAGGGATATTCTCCGTCTTCCAATGGGAACTCGACGGGGCCTTTATTGCCGCTATACTTACCATAGTGGGTTATTCCATTAATGATACCATTGTAATTTTTGATAGGATTAGGGAAAACCTGCGGCAAAAAAGCCGGGATGATCTGGCTGGCTTGCTAAACAAAAGCATTATGCAGACCATGAACCGCTCGGTAAATACGGTTCTGACGGTCTTATTCCCCTTAGTAACCTTATACTTTTTCGGTGGTTCGACTATTCAGATTTTCGTATTAACTATGTTGATCGGTTTTGTAATCGGGGCCTATTCATCAATATTTATCGCCAGCCCTTTATATTACGATATAAAGCAAAGGGCATAATAGGGACGGTTACTGCGAAGGCGGGTATCGGATAACAGGTGATGGGTGACGGATAGGGGAAACTGTAAGGCATAAGCCCTTTGGTTTTCCTATCTATAGGGAGCTAATATCGAACGAGCTTGAATATAACGGAATGCTCGATATACAAAGGGATTTCATAATGAAGTCCCTTTTTTGCCCGGGGATAGCCCGCCGCCTGCTGCGAATAATAGCTTAAGATTGCCGCGTCGCTTCGCTCTCCGCAATGACGGGATGGCTGCTTCGCTCCCCGCCATGAACAATAGGTGAGTTTTCCATAAAACCTATCATTTCGGCGGCCCTGCGGGAATTTTACCTCGCTATTCCACAATTATCATGGGTGTTGGTGACCTCAATTGTGAACGGTCAATAAAACAAAACAGGGGGGGAAAGTACATGCGCGCATATCTATTTATTGCCCTGATTATTGCCACTTTAATAGCATTATTTGTTTTTCAGAACACTGCAATGGTGGAAATACATTTCCTTAACTGGGCTTCGCCGGAAATCTCCTTGGCTTTAGTTATTCTACTGGCTTTAAGTAGTGGGGCTTTACTTACTTTTCTTTTAGATAGTGTGCGCTATTTTCAGATAGCCAGTCGAATTCGCGAACTGACTGTAGAAAACAAAAAAATGCAGACGGAGCTAGAAAGATTAAGATTACAGCGAAACGTCGAAGAGAATGCTGAAAAAGAATGACAAGCATCCCTTATTATTTAACTATTCATATTTAAAGGTGGGGAAAAATTGTATTTAACAGGTACTATAAGAATAAACAGCCGGGGACATTTGGAGGTTGGCGGGATGGATACTACAGATTTAGCCCGCGAATATGGGACTCCCTTATGGATAATAGATGAAGACGGTTTCCGGGGCAATTGCCGCGATATCAAAGCTGCCTTCGCCCGCCATGGAGATTCACAAGTATTGTATGCCAGCAAGGCGTTGACCAATATGGCGATTTATAAAATAGTGGAAGATGAGGGCCTGGGCCTTGATGTAGTTTCCGGCGGCGAATTATATACAGCCTTAAAGGCAGGTTTCCCCATGGGAAGGGTTTATTTCCACGGGAATAACAAAAGCCTTGAAGAATTAGATATGGCTATACATGCCGGAGTATCTAGAATAGTAGTGGATAATTTTTATGAATTAGAGCTATTAAACCAACTGGCCGTGAAGAAGGACCGCCGACAGGAGGTACACCTGCGGATTACTCCAGGGGTGGAGGCACATACCCATGAATACATACAGACCGGCCAAATCGATTCCAAATTTGGTTTCACCCTCAGCGATGGGCAGGCTATGGAGGGGGTGGAAAAAGCTTTATCAATGCCCGGAATTAACCTGGCAGGGCTGCATTGTCATATTGGCTCCCAGATATTTCAAATGCAATCATTCCATTATGCTGCTTCGGTATTGATGGAATTCCTGGCACGAATAAAAGGGATATATGGATACCAGTTGGGAGAGCTGAATCTGGGCGGAGGTATGGGCATTTACTATATAGACGGTGACGAACCTAGTAAAGTGGAGGAATGGGCCGAGGCGATTATGCCGGTGGTGCGAAAAAAAGCCCAGGAGCACCGGCTGGAAATGCCCCGGGTCATTGTTGAACCCGGAAGGGCTATTGCCGGACCGGCCGGGTTGACGCTATATACGGTGGGCTCACATAAAGAAATAAAGGATATCCGTAAATACATAGCCGTAGATGGGGGTATGAGCGACAATCCCCGACCGGCTTTATATGCGGCAAAATACCGGGCCTTGTTAGCCAATAAAGCGGCGGAAAAGTCTGCAGAAACCGTATCTATCGCCGGAAAATGCTGTGAATCGGGGGATATGTTAATCTGGGATATAGATCTGCCCCCGGTAGAAGCAGGGGATATCCTGGCGGTTCTGGCCACTGGGGCCTATAATTATAGTATGTCCAGCAACTATAATCGCTTGCCCCGGCCGGCTATGATCCTGGTTAAGGAGGGTCAGGCGGAGCTGATAGTTAAGCGGGAAAGCTACGAGGATTTATTGCGAAACGACCTGATACCGGAAAGACTTAGAGAGGTATACTAATATAAATCCCCTCGCTTTTCAATTACACTATTTCTTGCTTCTAAAAGCGCTATGTATCTCTTCCAGGGAATTTTCGAAAACACCCGGCTGGGAAAAGAATATACATTGACCCTCATACATCCTAATCCAATCATCCCAGCGCTGGGCATAGTCGGCGGCGGTTACCCATTCCGGTTTGTCCCTCGAAGCGGCTTGCACTAGGGCTTTTACCGAATTCATTACTAATTCGGCTAGATGAACACAGCCCTCTTGCCCCATAATGTTTGCGGCAACTTGGCGATTAAATCCCGGTCCTACCTTACTTCCTACAATCCGGGAAATCCCTTTTAACCCCTTTGGACAGATAGGGAAGGGGGTACTGTCAGCCCAAGCCTCGGCTTCTATTATTTCGAAACTTTCAAAATCGAAAAGTAGGCGGCAATGGATATCATGCAGATCATCTTTCCATTGCCCGGTTACCTCAAAGCCTGATTGGGGAACTGTTTCTACCTTGTATCGCTCTGTTTTTTCATACATATTTCCCTTAACCTCCTGATAATTGCTGCCCATAATTATATTAAAGCTGTCGGTTGATTACAATAGGCCCGCGTCTTCACTCCTCCCGATTCATCAAGTTTATCAAGGTATGATATAATGCAGTTATCCTAGGTAAAGGAGTGCAGTTGTGGAAATAATAACATCGCATAACGCCATTGATTTTGATGGTTTAGCGGCTATGGTAGCCGCGGGCAAGCTTTATCCGGGGGCGATAAAGGTTTTTTCCGGGACCCTTTCCAAAAATGTTAAACAGTTTATGGCTTTATATAAGGACCTTTTGTCCATCAAATATCCCCGGGAAATCGAATTAAAACAGGTCAAAAGGATAATAGTGGTGGACACCGCTAGCGTTAACCGCCTAGGGCATCTCAAAGAATTAGCTTCGCAAGATGATATGGATTTCTATGTTTATGACCACCACCCACCTTCGTCGGACGACTTGCCGGCAAGTGTTAGTGAGGTGGAGCAAATAGGAGCTGTAACCACCCTCCTGGTGGAGAAGATTATTGAACGGGATATTAAACTGAGTGCCTTCGAAGCTACCATTTTGGCTCTGGGTATCTATGAAGATACCGGCAGCTTACTATTTAGCTCCACAACTCCTAGGGATATATCCGCCGCCGCCTATCTACTGGGCCGGGGGGCCAACCTGTCAGTAGTGGCTAATTTTATGGATCAGCCATTTTCCGGTGAGCAAAGAGAACTGTTGCAGACTTTGCTTAATTCTTCTCAGCATTACCTAATCAAAAATATCGATGTGGTTATAGCACTATGGGACAGCGACAGATTCATCCCCGGCTTAGACACGGTTACTTATCGCTTACTGGAAATAGAGAATTGTGACGTGGCTTTCGCGATAGCCCTGATGCAGGGTAAGGTAAATATAGTAGGGCGTAGTCGCAGCAACAACATAAAAGTGAATGAAGTTTTAAGGAGTCTAGGTGGTAGGGGACATGATAGGGCGGCTTCCGCGGTTGTAAAAGGGAAGAAACCGGAAGAAATACTCAATTTTATTCTCAACGAACTAGAGAAGACCATACAACCCGGATTGTTAGCCCGGGATATAATGTCAACCCCGGTAAAAACTATACCCCGGGGAATAAGCATGGAGGAGGCCGGACGCCTCATGTTGCGCTATGGGCATACGGGTATGCCCGTTGTAGAAAACGATAATATAATCGGGATAATATCCCGCCGCGATGTTGATAAAGCCAAAATTCATAATCTGGGTCATGCCCCGGTGAAAGGCTTTATGAGTAGTGGAGTCCTAACCGTTTTACCGGAGACCCCAGTAGGGGAATTGCAACGTATGATGGTGGAATACGATGTGGGCAGGTTGCCTGTAACCGAGAATAACGCCTTACTGGGAATAGTATCCCGGACCGATGTATTAAGAACCCTACACGGTGACGACTATCCTGAAGCGCATGAAGTTTTGTATTCATTCACCGGGGAGGAAAGGCAGAGCTGCCTGGCTATAATACAACAGCGGATGCCTTCTCGGCTTATTGCTACCCTCCGGCTAGCTGGTGAGATAGCTGAATCTATCGGTAGCCAGGTGTATTGTGTAGGGGGCTTTGTTCGCGATTTTTTCCTGCGCGTTCCCAACTTTGATGTCGACCTGGTCGTGGAAGGGGATGGCGAAGAGCTGGCCAGAAAAATGGCTCAACATCTAGGGGGGAAGGCTAGGATACACCAACGCTTCCGCACCGCAGTGCTTATATTACCGGATGGCACAAAAATTGATATAGCTACCGCCCGGACAGAATACTATGAGTTTCCGGCGGCCTTACCCAAGGTGGAAAAGGCTTCCCTGCGGGAGGATATGTATCGTCGGGATTTTACCATTAACACTTTGGCTATAGCTTTGAACCCGGGTAGTTTTGGTGATCTTATTGATTATTTCGGCGGGCAAAAAGACTTGGAAAAGGGTCTTATCCGTATTTTATATAATTTGAGTTTTGTAGAGGACCCGACCCGGATTATAAGAGCCATCCGTTTTGAACAACGTTATAAATTTACTATCGAGGATGACACTTTGCGCTTTGCCAAGGATGCCATCGAACGGAGACTATTAGGTAAACTCAGCTATAAGCGAATTATACAAGAACTGATGCTTATACTTAGCGAGATAGATCCCCTGCCTGCGCTTGACCGTATTATGGAAATCGGGGTATGGGAATACATGATTCCGGAAATAGACCTTAACCTAGTCAGCCGTACGATGATTAAGCGAACCCCTATTATTATCACTTGGTGGGAAGAACGCTATTTGGGGAAAAATATCAGAGGTTGGCTGGTTTACCTGATGCTTTTAATGCTGGGTTTGGATGAAGATACGGCCACCCATATCATTAAACGCTATCATTTGGACAATTATACCCGGAAAGCGGTTGCGGAGTCCTGGCAAATAGGGAACATAGTAGAACATCTACGGGAAAACAGGGAAATCCAACCGGGCGAAATAGACCGATGGCTCGAAGGGTGGAGCAATGAGGGCCTGGTAATTTTGCTTTTATCTATTAAAGACGAAAAACTCTGGGAAAAGCTTGTTGATTACCTGGACCTCAAGGAACAGATAAAGGTGGAGATAAACGGCTTTGACCTTAAGGAAATGGGGTTAAAACAAGGACCGGAATTCCGGTTTATTTTCGATGAATTGTACCGCTACAAGCTTAATGGAGTAATTAGAACCCGCGAGGAAGAATTGCAGATGGTAAAAAAGTGGGATGCAGAAGGGAAATTTAAGAATGATACAATCGCTGACTGAGATGCTAATAGCCTTACCGGCAATAATGATTGCCCTGACTTTCCATGAATATGCCCACGGCAAGGTAGCGGATATCCTGGGTGACAGTACCCCTTATTACCAGGGGAGGCTAACCCTCAATCCCCTGCCACATATAGACTGGGTTGGTTTTCTTATGCTTTTTCTGTTTCACTTCGGATGGGCTAAACCGGTACAGGTCAATCCCCTTAATTTTAAAAATGTGAGCCCTAAACAAGGAATGATGCTGGTATCGTTAGCGGGCCCGGGCATGAACATATTTTTAGCTTTTCTGGGGATGCTGGCGTTAAAATTTTTGCTGCCGTTTCAAGGCCAGGAATGGGTCGTAGTTAGTATAAATCTAATACGCCCCTTGATTTATATTAACTTGATTTTAGCGGCGTTTAACTTGATCCCTTTGCCGCCTTTAGATGGTTCCAAGGTGATAGCGGGTTTGCTTCCGGACTCGGGGGCTAAAATATTATATTCCCTGGAACCTTACGGGCCTCTGATACTGTTATTGCTTATCGTAACGGGAGGGGCTGCCTATATATTTTTGCCGCTGGCTAATTTACTAAACAAGCTATTATATCTTATTGTTTTTTAGGCTCCTTATACCGCAGCCGTTAGATCGGAACACTGAACACTAACAAACAATGCTGTGAATATAGGGTAAGATTCCTCGCAAGGCTCGGAGTGACGTGGGGCGGCGCGATATGAATATACCAGCGAGCGATTGGCGGAGCATGGCTGCAACACCCGGCGAAGCCGAGTAGGCGAAAGGGGGCGAGTGACAGGACGTCACGAGCGCGCGTCTTCCCATGGACGGGAAGTCCGCGCGGTACCCCTTGAGCACGAGGCAAGCTGCCGGTGTTGCCCATGCGTAGCGTC